>JAJZLD010000164.1 GCA_021803785.1 Pseudomonadota bacterium
GGTCTGCAGGGCGTTCATCAGCTCGGGCTGACGGGCGGACGCTTCGAGATACTTCGAGCCCATGATGCCGATACCGATACAGGCACCGATAGCACCGAGACCGATGATCAGGCCAGCGGCCAGCGCAACGAAACCAAGAACGTGTTCCATGACGACTCCTCTATTTCACAAAAGTGGGGTTGAATCAAAAAACTTACTGCTTTCGGTGCAACGCTAGTGTCAGTGGCTTTCGTGAGCCTGACCGACGTAAACAAGCGTCAGCATCATGAAAATGAAGGCCTGCAGCGCAACGATCAGGATGTGAAAGATCGCCCAGGCGGAGCCCGCCAGCACATGGCCCGCCCAAAGCAGCGGACCCGCGACGCCCGACGTACCCCAGGCGGCACCCATCAGCGCGATGAGCATGAACAGCAACTCGCCCGCGTACATGTTGCCGAAAAGTCGCATGCCGTGCGAAATCGTCTTCGCGGCAAACTCGATCATCTGCATCAGAAAGTTGATCGGGTACAGGAACCACTTGTCGCCAAAGGGCGCTGCGAACAGTTCATGCACCCAGCCGCCAAGACCTTTGATCTTGATGTTGTAGTAGAGACAGACGAGCAGCACGCCGGCCGACATCCCGAGCGTTGCGTTTAGGTCAGCGGTGGGCACCACGCGTAGATAGGCGTGCTCGTTACCGCTGATCTTCTGCCAGATCATCGGCAGCAGGTCGAGCGGAAGGAAGTCCATCGAGTTCATCAGGAACACCCAGACGAACACGGTCAGCGCGAGCGGAGCGACGAACTTGCGTGATTCGGCGCTGTGGATGATGCCCTTGGCCTGATCGTTCACCATCTCGACCAGAATTTCGACGGCGGCCTGGAAACGCCCCGGAACGCCGGAGGTCGCCTTGGACGCCGCGCGCCACAACAGGAAAACAGTCAGCAGACCGAGGCCGACCGAGAAGATCAGTGTATCGACGTTGAGAACGCCCCAGTCGACGATGTTCTGCTGTGCGTGGCCGGTGGTGTTGTTATGGGTAAGGTGGTGAACGATGTACTCGCCCGCGGTAGGCGTGCTTGCTTCGTGTCCGGTGGCCATGTCAGGTTTTAACCAAGAAAGCGAAAACGTTAGCTTGAAGCGTCACGACCAGACCGATGACCACCGCGCCCCAATGGACGTTGGGATAAATCAGACGGGCCGCAGCCAGTAATCCGATACTCAAGGCAATCTTGATCAGTTCGCCCAAAAAAAAGGCCAGCGCATAAGAAGCGCCTGGGCGCTTCGAAGCAGCATGGAGCCGGATGGCGAACAGCCAAGCAGGGAGCACACAGGCGACGCCCCCCAACGCCGCCGAGAGCGCGCCGCGAGAACCGAAAGCCACCATTCCTAAAACGGTGCCTATCAGTGCGGCCACAAGCTGCAGGACGATCACTTTGTACATTCCCTGCACTGCCGCGAACATTTGCGCGCCTCGAAAAACCACGCAATGTTAGGTATTTAGCTGATTGAAGTCAAACTTAGTACTTGCCCTAGGTGGGCGATCTGGTGCATTGCACAACGCACCGCATTGGTGCCTCAGTCGCCTCCCGGATCAGCTGACGCAAGGATCGAATTCCCAGCCGGACACTGCATAATTGGGGCGCCGGGAAGCCCCCCGACGCCCGCCCCCAAAGAGAACATGACAATCGAACATAATCCGATGATGCTGCTGAAGACGCGGCGCTTCCTGCCGCTCTTCACGACCCAGTTCCTGGGCGCACTCAACGACAACGTGCTCAAGCAGGCACTGCTGCTGCTGATCACCTTCCAGGGAGGGGAGGTGATGGGGCTCTCGCCGGCCTTGATGGTCCAGGTGGCATCGGGCCTCTTCGTGTTGCCGATGTTCCTGTTTTCGGCCTCCGCCGGCCAGATCGCCGACGCATTCGACAAGGCGACGCTGATCCGCTGGGTAAAGCTGGCCGAGATCGGTATTGCGCTGATAGCCGCGGCGGGATTCTTCTTCAAACTCGTGCCGCTGCTGCTGGCGGCGCTGTTCCTGATGGGGCTGCATTCCACGGTATTCGGTCCGCTGAAGTACTCGATCCTGCCGCAGCATCTGCACAGCGACGAAGTGGTCGGCGGAAATGCATGGGTGGAGAGCGGCACGTTTGTCGCGATTCTGCTCGGCTCGATCATCGGCGGCCTGCTGATCGCTGTGCCTGAGACAGGCCCGATGTGGGCGGGCTGCGCATGTATTGTGCTTGCCACAAGTGGCTGGCTGGCCAGCCTGTCGATCCCGGCGGCACCGCCGCTGGGTCAAGTCAAGCTTAACTGGAATCCGTTCAGCGAGATCGCGCAGAACATGCGCATCGCAGCACGCAACCGCACCGTGCTGATGGGCATGATGGGGATTTCGTGGTTCTGGTTTTACGGTGCGATGCTGCTCTCGCAGTTCGGGCCGTTCGTCAAGGATACGATCGGCGGCAGCGAACATCTTTCGACCTTTTTGCTGTCAACCTTCATTGTCGGTATCGCGCTCGGCTCGCTGCTTGCGGAACGCGCATCGGGCGGCAAGGTTGAATTGGGGCTGGTGCCGCTTGCATCACTCGGCATGACGGTGTTCGGCGTAGACCTTTATTTCGCGAGCCCCACAATGCCGCATCAAGGCATTGATGTTGCGGGCTTCGTGGCAATGCCGGGATCGTGGCGCTTGATGGCAGACCTCGCGTTGATCGGTGTGTTCGGCGGGCTTTATACGATCCCGCTCTATGCTTTGATCCAGACGCGTTGCGAGCCTGCCTACCGGTCGCGCATCGTCGCGGCGAACAACATTCTGAATGCCGGCTTCATGGTAGCCGCGGCCGGCTATGCGTTCTTCGCACTGAACCAGGGTGCGAGCATCCCGCAGATGTTCCTGTATGCGGCGCTAATGAACATCGCGGTGGCTGCGTTCATCTACAGCCTGGTGCCGGAGTTCATGCAGCGGCTGCTGGTGTGGCTGCTGGTGCATACCTTTTACCGGGTGCGTGCAAAAGGCTACGAAAACATCCCGGCGGAGGGGCCGGCCATCGTGGTATGCAACCATGTCAGCTTCGTCGATTCGCTGATCCTGATGGCGGAAAGCCGGCGACCAATCCGCTTTGTAATGGACCACCGCATCTTCAAGATGCCAATCATCAATTTCGTCTTCAAGGAAGCGCGGGCAATTCCGATTGCGCCAGCGAAGGAAGACGCCGCCATGCTCGAAGCCGCTTACGACGAAGTCGCCAAGACGCTGGAAGCTGGCGAGATCGTCGGCATCTTTCCGGAAGGCCGGATCACCGACAATGGTGAGCTGTCGCCCTTCAAGGCAGGAGTCACCCGGATCGTCGAGCGCACGCCAGTCCCCGTCGTGCCCATGGCGCTCTCCGGTCTCTGGGGCAGCTTCTTCTCACGCAAGGACGGCCCCGCCATGACGAAGCCGTTCAGGCGTGGATTGTTCAGCCGGATCGAGCTGAGTATCGGCAAGCCGCTGTCCCCGGCCGAGGCAACACCCGACGCTTTGCGAGCCGCGGTTGCACAGCTGCGCCAGCGCCCCTGACCACCAGGTCTCTAGTCCCTCCATCCGCAGGCCAAACCATCATGCATGACTACCCACTTACCGCCGGCACCACCCTTCTGATCGTGTTGCTGATGTTCGGCACCGCGTGGAATGTAGGGCGTGCACGTGAGAAGTACGGCGTTAAGGCCCCTGCCACCACAGGCAACGAGTACTTCGAGCGCGCTTACCGGATCCAACTCAACACGATGGAATGGGCGATGATGTTCTTGCCCACCCTGTGGGTGTTCGCCGCCTATGTGAATGATCGCTACGCGATGCTCGCCGGGCTGGTCGGCCTCGCCGGCCGTGTGCTTTACGCAGTCAGCTACCAGCGTGACCCTGCCACACGCGGTACCGGCTTCATGATCGGAATGATCGCTTTCGGCATCATCGGCCTGTGGGCAGGCTTCGCCGTGATGCGTACCCTGGTAGGCTTCTGAAGGCGGCGGACACTTCTCACGGCAAGGCCTCGCCAAAACGCATGCGTGCGGTCGACTACCGCTAGCGATGGCGCAGCGGCCACACACCAACGCCGGCACTTGACCTCGACCGCACCTGCGCTTTCTGCGAGCTGCTTTTCGGTGTGCGGCCGCAGCACGAGCAAAAGGCGCCAGTGGGCGCTGCAACGTCCGCCGCAGCACAGGGTGACGGATGGGCCAGATCACGATACGGAGACACCCGATGCGCGTAACCCGCTTTGCCCCCCTCGCCCTGCTTGTGCTCGCCGCCTGCGGCGGCACCCAGTCGGTTGCACCCAGCGCCACAGCCAAGGCCCCCACCGTGCCCGCCCCCGGCCGTGCTGAGGCCGGCGTCACCGCCGACTGCGCCGCATGGGCGAGCGCCATCGTCGGCCCCTACAAGTACGAGAACAACGTCTGGGGCATCGACAAGGCACGCGGCTTCACGCCCGAGCAATGCCTGCTCCGCCGCACGAAGGACGGCCAGAACGAGATCGGCTGGACCTGGAGCTGGCCGGGGCAAGACCCCACCGTGTTCGCCTACCCGCAGATCATGTTCGGCTGGAAGCCCTGGTCTGGCGGCAAACCGTCCGACCCGCGCTTCCCGCTCAAGATCTCGGCGATGCAGAGCCTGAGCATGGACTACGAAGTTGAAACGCAAGCCAGCGGCAGCTACAACCTCGCGCCCGAAATCTGGCTCACCAGCAGCGGCAACTGGAGCGAACAGCCCAATCCGAAACTGATCACCACCGAGATCATGTTTTGGATGGACTACCAGCAAAGCGCCACGCCAGCCGGCCAGATCATTGACCAGCCGGTGCTCGGCGGCGTGCGCTACGACCTCTTCCGCGCCGACAACATTGGCGACCGCGGCGACGGCCGTGGCTGGACGCTTTACTCCTTCCGCAGCCCCACCCGGCAAGTGAAAGGCCAGATCCCGATCGACGCGCTGCTGCGCTACATGGTCGGCAAGGGGCTGGTGAATCCGGAGGAGTACATCGCCAGCGTGGAATTCGGCAATGAAGTGGTGGGCGGGTCGGGGACCACCTGGGTGAAGAGGTTTGCGGTGAATGTGGCACCGTAGTGAGTCGGCCCTGCAAAATTCAGTTGAGCCGTTGAGTGTGTGCTCGCGGCTGCGTTCAAGGTTTGACCCCTCACACCCCACATCTTGACGACTGCCGAGTGAGCGGTCGGGGCAGGCATTGCAGGCGCACAATCAGGCTTCGCCGATGCGTCAGGGGTACGCCATGAGCAAGCACGACAAACCCAAGCCCAAGCCGAGGTATGCGCCCGCGCTGCAACGCGGCTTGCATGAGGTCAGCCATCAGGTCGAAGCCATGCACCGCGCGATTGCCGGGAAAACCTTCGGCGCCCTCAAGCAGGTTCCGGTGGTGGCGCAACCCGCCGCGTTGATCGAGAGCATCCACGATGCGGTAAGCGCGGGGGTTCACGCCGCGGTGCGGCTGGGCAACCGCGGCTTCTTCAGCATCGCCGGCGAGGCGGAGCGCGCGCTCGCCAGCGATGCGCCGCCCGGGCCGCGCGAGAGCGGGCTACGCGCCGCGATCAACGGCGTCTTCGGCGACCATCTCGCTGCACACGGCGAAGCGCTGGCGACGCCAATGCAACTATTCGAACGTGGCCGACACAGCGCTGCGGTGCTCGATCACCTGCATATCCCGCAGCGTCGGGTCTGCATCTTCCTGCACGGGCTCGCGTGCGACGAGCATTGCTGGGTGCCGGATGCCGACAGTGGCGAGCCGGATTACGGCGCACTGGTCCATGCCGACTTCGGCTATACCGTGCTCTACCTGCGCTACAACAGCGGCCTGCCGATTGCAGACAACGCCAGCGCCTTCGCCGAACTGCTCCAGACGCTGTGCGCGGCGCAGCCCAGCCTGCAAGAGATCCTGCTGATCGGCCACAGTATGGGCGGCCTGATTGCGCGTTGCGCGCTGTGGCAGGGCGCCGGCAGCCCGTGGCTGGCGCGTACCCGCATGCTGATCTGCCTGGGCTCACCGCAACTCGGCTCGCCGCTCGAACGGCTCGGCATGGTCACCAACCGCTTGCTGGATAGCTTCGACGTGACTGCACCGATCGGCGCCATCGCGCGCCGCCGCAGTGCCGGCATCCGCGACCTGCACGACGGCATCGGCGCCGATGCGGGCCAGGACCCGCCCGAGGTCGAGCTGCGCTTCCTTGGTGCAACGATTGCCGAAGACAGCGACAGCGCGCTCGGCAAGCTGGTCGGCGACGGACTCGTGACCCCGGACAGCGCGCTGGCCGAGCGGCCTCGCGCAAACATCGCCCGCGCGCAGCTCGGTGGCCTCGGCCACATGGCGATGCTGCATGAGGCCCGCGTCTGGCAACAAGTCCACACATGGATCGCGGAAGGCTTCGTGCCGACAGCGTAAAATCCCGCTTCCGCCCGCATCCAGACCCCCGACGATCATGAGCAAACCCGATCCCGCCCGCTGGGGCTTCACCACCCGTACCGTACACGGAGATCGTCTTGGCAGTGTCGAACACGGTGGCATCCACAAGCCGATGCACACCTCGGTGCAGTACGGCTACGCCAACGCGGCCGAACTGATCGGCGTCTTCAAGGGCGAGATTGCCGGCTTCAATTACGCACGCCAGGGCACGCCCACGGTGGCCGCGCTGGAAGCCTGCGTCAATCGCATGGAAGACGGCCGCGGCACGATCTGCTTTGCCACCGGCATGGCCGCCATCGTTGCGGTGTTCACTACATTGCTGAAGGCGGGCGATCACCTGATCGCCAGCAAGTTCGTGTTCGGCAACACCAACAGCGTGCTCGGCACCCTGCAGGGCCTCGGCATCCGCGTGAGCATGGTCGACGCGACCGACGCAGCCGAGGTAGCAGCCGCCGTCACCCCGCAGACCCGCATGGTCTTCGTCGAGACGATTGCCAACCCGCGCACCCAGGTCGCCGACCTCGCCGGCATCGGTGCGGTGTGCAAGGCACATGGCCTGATCTACGTGGTCGACAACACCGTCACCTCGCCCTGGCTGTTCAAGCCCAAGGCGGTGGGCTCCTCGCGGATCATCAATTCGCTGACCAAGTCGATCGGCGGCCACGGCAACGCGCTGGGCGGCGCGGTCACCGACACCGGGCTGTTCGACTGGTCGAACTATCCGAACATCTTCGAGGGCTACCGCAAGGGCAACCCGGCCACCTGGGGGCTCGGGCAGATCAAGAAGAAGGGGCTGCGCGACCAAGGCGCGGCGCTGTCGTCCGAGGCCTCGCACCACCTGGCTGTGGGCGCCGAAACGCTCGGCCTGCGGATGAATGCGACCAGCGCCAATGCACAAGCCCTCGCCGAACTACTGGAAGCCCACCCCGCCGTGCGTCGCGTGTACTACCCGGGTCTCGCGTCACACGCGCAGCATGCCCGCGCGCAGGAACTGTTCGGCGGCAATAGCTGGCTGCTCGCCTTCGAGCTGAAGGACGATGCCGACTGCCTGCCCAAGCTGCCGCACGCGAT
>JAJZLD010000165.1 GCA_021803785.1 Pseudomonadota bacterium
CGGGCGCGCCTCGCTCACCTCACCGAAGCCGAGCAGCAGCGCCACCACGAACAACGCGCCGGCCCCCAGACGCAACGTCTTCACGTGTGCCTGCAGGTGCGCAACCTCGTTCTTGAAACGGCTCATGGCGAACCTCGATCGGCATTGCGCCGGGTCGTCCAGTAGCCCGAGCGGGTGATGAGGCGCTGCCCGCCCAGGAGCGCTGCCAGCGCCGGGTGCCGCAGGGCCAGCCGCCACTGGAGCTGTCGGTAGAGCCAGGTGTCGGGCCGGCCGCGCTTCTGTGCGCGCAGAAAACCACCGCCGACGAAGACGCCCAGCGCGATGCCGGCGACGATCAGCGTCGGCACCATGGCGATGCTGTGCGTGAGCCAGGCCAGCGGCAGGCCGAGTGCGAATCCGGCTGCGGCCGACAGGCCGGCGCAGATCCACAACTCGTCGGCGGTCAGCCCGCGCACGACCACCGGCTGGCGATTCAGCCGGTGCGGCAGGAAGCTCACCAGCGTGTCTTGCGGGGTCTCCGAGGGGACGGCCATCGCTTGCCGCCCTCACAGCACGCCGGTGGCCTTGGTGAGCAGCCAGATGCCGACCACCAGCAGGATCGCGCCCACGGCGACCGTCAGGCCGAACTGGCCCCAGGTGGCGCGGCCGGTGTGGATCTCCGAGTAGCGCGTGTAGGCGTGATAGCAGACACCGACGAACATCGATGCGACCACCAGCAGCGCGATCAGCAGCACGATGTCGTAGCCGTAGTTCTGCAAGGTCTGCAGGATGCCGCTGCCCTGGCCGCGCGAAGGGTCCTCCATGGTCGGCAGGCCCTGCGCGAAGGCCGACAGCGGCAGGCCCGCGAGCGCCAGCGGCAGCAGCGGAGCGGCGATGCGGGACGGAATGCGATGGGATGTCAGTGGCGTGTTCATGGCATATGGCCTTTCGTGACGTTCAGGAGAGGAGGAAGAAGGTCAGCACCAGGTACATCGCCACGAAGCGCACGACGACGGCGAGGAACTGACGTTCGGTGATGCGGTGCTCGGCCCAGCCGACGTAGGCGGTGCGCATGGCCCACACGCCCCACAGCAGCAACACGGCGAACACGAAAGCGAGCACCACGGCAGAGACGGCCGAAGGCGCAAAGCCGCCGTTGGCCTGGAAGGCGGCGACCTGATCGGCAGAGGGCGTCATGGCGACGGCTCCTCGTCGTCGGCGCGGTCGCGGCGGACGTAATCGCCGACCAGCGGGACGGGATCGCGCGGCTGTGCACGCTGGGGCACGAGGTAGTCCTGCAGGCCGGCGCGAACGCGCTTCAGGTCGGCACGCAGTCGGGCGTAGTCGAAGTGATAGCGGGCGCGTTCCTGCGGGGCGGAATTGGCGGCGTGCTCGGCGAGGCGGTCGATCAGGTCGAGCTGGCGGGCGAGCGCGGCGAGCTGCTCACGTTCGATGGCCTCGCTGGCTAGCACAGGCGCCGGGCTTGCCATGAGCAGGACTGATAGCAGGCCCATCAAGCGGCGAAATGTCAGCGTAGTCATGCAAGTTCAGGCATCACGTCAGCATGGGAAGATGTCGTGATGCTGCGCCGTGAGCGAGCCGAGCGCCGCAAACAATGGGTTCCATCGACCGACCAGTTTTCTTGACCAAACAGGTACCCGAACCCAGCTCTGAGCTAGCAACCGCCGCACCTATGTGGTGTAATGTGGTGTAGTGGCCTGGGGGATCTCTGATGACGACGAAAGCATTGCAGGCAACGGACCCGAAGACCGTCAGGGTGTCGGTCAGTTTTCCGAGCGATCTGTATGAGACGCTGGAACGAATTGCCAAGGACAAGAAAGTGTCTGTGGCTTGGGTCGTCCGGGATGCCTCTGAAAAGTATGTCAACGAGCAGTGGCCGCTGCTCGCTGGCAAGGAATGAAATGTGAGCGTCGTGTACGTCGAACCTGACCGTCTCCTGGATTTGCAGACGCCATCGGGCGGGCAGCCCGAGCGCGAACACCAAACGGTGAGTCTGGCCGTGCCGCGCAAAGGGCATGTGCTGTCAACCGTCGCAGAGCAGTACGGCGCGCCCATGCGTCGGGCAGCTGCGCTGCTGGCCGATGCTGTGTCGGCAAAGGCAGCCGATGCCGTCTGGCATCGACTGCATGCCCGGCGCAGGGTCGAGCCTGGCGCCCATCAAATGCGCTCGCCAAATGATCTGGCGGCGTGGATGGCAGTAGGCGCATGGACGGCTGGCGTGGTCACCGGGCGTCTGCGAGAAAACGCGACATTGGGCGAGGCCGAGTCCTGGTTTCTCGGCGGTCTCGCCCAGACCGGCTTCGTCTCCCTGGTGCCCGACAGCGTGCGTGTGGAAGCCGAAGGCCTGCTACATGAAATTGCCAATCACAAAGCGCTGCTCGACCTGTTGCCCTACGTTCTTGATCCTCACGGCGAAGGCAGCCGTATGAGCGTCATGCTTCGGCCGGAAACGGTGCCGGCGCGGGCGCGCAAGAAGGCAGACGGGGTTTTCTACACGCCGGCCGATGTCGCGGGCTTCATGGCCGAGCGCATCGTCCGGAGCCTGATCGACGACGCCGTACCGCTGACGGTGTTCGATCCGGCGTGTGGAAGCGGCGTATTCTTGCGGGCCGTCCTGACCGAGCTGAAACGCCGGCATCCGGGTGCCGATGCGTTCGATCTCGCGTGCTCATGCCTGTATGGAGCGGATATCGATCCCTGGGCCGTCAGTGCGGCAGCCTTGGTTGTTCTGGTCGACAGTTTCGAGTCGGTGGAGGCACGTGGCATTGCGCCGGTCGCGGCCTGGCATGCGCTGCGCCTGAACCTCGTGCACATGGACACACTGCGGCTCGATCCAGGCAGGGCCGTGCCCCATGACGACCCCGAACGCATCGCACGCCTGGCATGCAGGGCGGCATTGAAAGCGGGAACGCTGCCTGAAGTGGAGGGCGAGTCACCGCCGTCCGGCTCGGTCGGATTTCAGGCCGTGTTTCCCGAGATCGCGGAGGGCGCGCGCGTCATCATCGGCAATCCGCCCTACGCGAGTTTTGGAGAGGCCGCCGATTTCCTCTCGTTGAGCAAACGCTTCGAGACGTTCCAGGCGGCGCCGAAATCGACCTCCGATATGTACCCATTGTTCGTGGAGCAGATGACGCGACTGACTGCGCCCGATGCGCACGGTGGCGCGATGGTTCTGCCGCTTTCCTTGGCGTGCAACACCAGCCGCCAGTTCCTGGCGCTGCGGCGCCTTCTTTCGCGCACACCAGGGCATTGGCAATTCGCCTTCTTCGACCGTGAGCCGCACGCGCTCTTCGGAGAGGATGTGAAAACGCGCAACGCCATTGCGCTGTGGGTGCGACAGGGCTGCGAATCTGACGTCCGTATTTCGACCGGGCCCTTGCGGAAGTGGCGCGGCGGCGACCGGGCCCGCATGCTGGCGGGCATCAATTTCACGCCGATTAACGCCGACATCCGGTTAGGCATTCCCAAACTCGAAGGTGCGATGCAGTCCGAGGCCCTGGCGCAGTTGGTCGAACTGCGATACACGCTTGCGCATGCCGCGCCGCACATTGGTCGCGCGACACTTGGACAGGCGATGCAGGAGAGCAATGCCAAGACGGTTTTCGTTGCCGCCACCGCTTACAACTTCCTGAGTGTCTTCCTATGTCCCACGTCGCATTCATTGGGCGGTGAAGACTTGATCACTGAGAACCCCCTGCACGCTATCGCATGCCCATCGCCTGAGGCCGCCCTCCAGATTTTCGCGTTGCTAAGCAGCCGGCTCGCGTTCTGGTGGTGGCATGTTCACGGTGACGGTTTTCACGTATCCAAGCACGTCATTGAGACGATGCCGGTCGGGGAGATGCTTGACTGCGCTGAACATGCAACGGAGTTGACGCGGTTGGGCGCGTTGCTCTGGAACGAGATATCAGTTAGCCCCATCGTCAGCCGCAATCGTGGCAAGACGTCACTCGGTTTCTCGGCCGTGGCGTCACCGCTTCGCAGCAAGATCGACGCGCTACTCGTCAGAGCACTTGGCCTGCCATCCGAATTTACCCATGAACTGGAACGGTTCTGCGAGGACGTGACCCGTGCGCGGACATCGCCAGGCACCGAAAGATAACGAGAGGATCGATTCCATGAGCCACAAACCGTCGGCCGAGGACAAGGAAAAAAGCAAGCTCACCAAGGAGGAGTGGCGGGACTACACCAAGACCGTCTGGTCGATTGCCAACACGAGTCATGAAGACCATCCCGCTGTGTTCCCGCTTGAGATTCCGCATCGGCTCACAAAGCTGTTCAGCTTTTATGGTGAAACCGTGCTGGATCCCTTCGCAGGAACCGGAACCACGGCCCGGGCGGCCATCCCGCTGGGACGCCGCGCGATCTGCGTCGATCAGAACGCCGGCTACACGGAGATCATCAAGAAGGACTGCGCAAAGCTGCGCAACGGGCATGGAGCGGACTTCGAGCCGCTCGTCGTGGTCAACGGCGATAGCCGCAAGATGGATTTCGTCGAGAGCGACAGCGTAGGTCTTGTCGTCACCAGCCCCCCCTACTGGAACAAGGCGGATTACGGCGATAGTAAACGGAACCTCGGGACGATCGAGCGCTACAGCGACTTCATCGAAGGTATCCGTCCGGTCTTCGAGGAGTGTTATCGGGTCCTGACACCGGGTCGAAAGCTCTGCGTCGTGACCGCCAACGTCAACCAGCACACCGACCATGGCCTGCTCACGTTTCCGCTGGCGACCGACTTCGCCGTGCTGCTGCGCCAGATCGGCTTCGTTATGATCAATGAGATCATCTGGTCGAAAGATGCGACCGGCGGGAAATGGGGGTCTTACGGCGCCCAGCGCCCCATCTTCGGCAGCTATCCCTACCCGCCGAACTTCCTCTTCAAGAACGTGCATGAGTACATCCTGATTTTCGCGAAGCCCCCGCGCACCAAGACCACCGGCCCCAAGGTGCAGCCTTACAAGAAGCTGGTCGAGGGTCTCACTGGGGGCATCATGGAGCCAGACTCGCTGCCGGCCTATGCTCAGGCATTCAGGCAACAGTAGATCGGCCGACGGAGGGGACATGGAGTTCGAGTTTTGCGTGCAGGATCCCACGGATCCGGGTACACGCTACCTGTACGAGGCCATCATCGGCGCGGCTGCCGACGCCACGACGTGGCGCGGCATGTACGCTTTTGCGACACGTGGCGGGGTGGACCAACTCATCGAAGATCCGGTCGTCCACGAGTTCATGCGGCGTGGCGGAGAAATCGATCTCATCGTCGGCATTGATGCGGTGACGAACCGGCAGACGCTGGAGCGCATGCAGGCACTCGAAGAGCGGCATCAGCATTTTCATCCCAAGGTCTTCTGGAACACGACCGGCGGGTTGTTTCATCCCAAGATTTCGCATTTTGGCTATGCCGATGGACGCACAAAGCTGATCTTGGGGTCAGGTAATCTGACGCCAGGCGGGCTGAGGCATAACTTCGAAGGCTATAGCGTCATCAGTGGCGGGCGGCGGGAGGCGATTGACCTGTCTTCGCTGAATGCGTTCATAGCACGACACGAAGCAGATATTCGGCCTATCGATCAGGCGGCGCTTGACCGTGCGGCGCTCAACATCGTTCGCCCCGTTGCCGCTCTCCCGGGTCCGCGAGCGCCTCAGTTAAGGCCACCGAGGGCGGTCCCCAGGGAGGCGGTACTTGACCGTATCCTGCTCGCGCAAGTCCCAGCGGCAGGTGGTCGATGGTCCCAGGTGCATTTCAATACTCAGATCACGGAACAGTACTTCCGCGTGACCGATGTCGCAACTCAGCGGGTCTACTTGACATCCATCGACGCTGCAGGCTTGCGGGGGGAAGAGGAGGTACGGCCGGTCGTCTTCTCCCAAGCCAATGGGAATCACAAGATTGAGATTGCGGCGGCAAAGGGCTTGGACTATCCGGATTCCCCGCCGCTGCTCGTTTTTCGCGAGCGGCAGGTGCGGTGTTTCGATTACATGCTTTTGATGCCCGACAGCCCTGGATATGGAGAATTGCTCGGCCTATCGCAGGCGTTGCCCACGATAGGTCGAGGCCTGAGACGTGCCATCACAGATATGGCGACGCTCTCACAAGCATGGCCAGCATGCCCATTGCTGACTGCTGGAGACGCATTGGATCAGACCATTTAGAGATACTTCTTGAACGTCGCCGCCGCAATGCACGCCGCCACGCCGAGCAGCGCAGCGCTGGGCAGCAGGATCAGCAGCGGGTTCACGCTGACCGGCAATGCCAGGTAAGTCACCCACGGCAGCACGGCCAGCGGGATCAGGCTGGCCCTGGCGCGGTGATAGATGAACCCCGACTCGCGTCCCGCGCCGAAGCGGCGGATGTCCCGGCGCACCAGGCCGTCCACCAGCCCGACGAAGGCGGCCATCAGGAACAGCGGCAGGGTCAGGCACAGCACCAACACCCGCACGAGGAAGACCAGCGTCGTGTAGGCCGAGGCGATCAGGTAGCTCTCCACGTTCACGTAGACCAAGCCGATGTAGTAGCGGAAATCCCTAGTCGGGCGGTGGCTGCCGGCGCTGGCCTGCGCCGAGGCGTCGCGTATCCAGTCCAGCAGACCGCTCTTCACGAACAGCCAGTCGTAGCCCTGCTCGACCAGCCGGTGCGCCGTGCGCCCCGGCTCCTGCACCAGCGCGCTGCGCGTGAAATGCGTGGAGAGCTGATCCAGCTCGTAGTTGAGCATGCCCTGTGCGTGGCGCCAGCCCTGATCGGGCCAGAAGAAGTGCATGCCGACGCATTCGATCAGGATGCACAGCAGCAGCGCGCCGCACAGCACGCCGAAGAAGCGGAACGGCAGCGTGACCAGGCCGGCGATCAGCCCCTGCTGTCGTTGCTGCTGGCGCTGTGCCGCGACGGCCGGATCGCTCATGCTTCGGCCTCTTCAGCGGCGGCCATCTGCTTGAAGTCGTCCAGCAGGTCGTCGGGCAGCGCCTTGTCCTGCAGGCCGGGGATGCCCTGGTTCTCCCACCAGTCTCCCGCCTCGACGTAGTGCTGTCGCATGTAGCCGGCCAGCTCCTGCAGATCCTTCGGCATGGCTTCGTCGGGGTCGGGTGCCGGCAGCGGCATGCGGACTTTCCAGAGGTTGCCGCCCTCGGTCAGCGCGAAGCACTGCCCCTTGGGCAGCGCCACCACATGCGCCGGCTCGATCAACGGCACGCTGTTGCTGCTGATGCGGTCCTGGGTGTTGGACGTGAACGCGGTATTGCCGTGCGGGTCGGAGCTGTCGGTGGCGCCGCTCATCAGTGCCGTGGCATACACCTCGACCTTGGGCAGTTGTCGCGTCAGCAGCTCGGCGGTCGCGGTCTCGCGCACGCGCAGCATGAACAGGTTGTTGAAGTTGCCGACCACCTGGCCGGCCTTGGCACGGTTGCCGATGCGCGCCTCGATGTCGCTCAAGGTCTGCGTGTAGGCCGTCACCTGCACGCCGGCACCGCCACCCTTGTTGACCATCGGAATGAACTCGTCGC
>JAJZLD010000166.1 GCA_021803785.1 Pseudomonadota bacterium
GAAGAACCAGCGCCCCTCGCCATCATGTTGATAGTTGCGGCCGATGAATTCCGCTAGGCCACGATGGCGCACGACGTCGCCCTGCAAACGCCAGCGGCCGCCACGATCCAGCGACAACCAGCCGTAGCAGGCTGGCACATCCGGCCAGCGAACGAGGGATCGGAGGACCGCCTCGTCCATCAGCTCAGGCGCTTACCAGATCTTCCACCACGGCCGTGCATCGGGACTCACGTCCTTGTTGTAGCGGCTGTGTGGATAGTTGAGTGCCAGCACGCGGCGGGCGTCCGCTGCCAAGTCCTTCATGCCCAGCTTGTCGTAGCTGAAGATCATGATCGCCAGCGCGTCTTCGACTGAGGGCGAATTCGGGAAATTTTTGATCGTCGTCTGTGCCCGGTTGGCAGCGGCGAGAAATGCGTTGCGGTTCTGGTAGTAACGCGCGACGCTGATCTCGTGTTTTGCAAGCGTGTTGAGCAGATAGGCCATGCGAACCTTGGCGTCCTCCGCATAGCGGCTATCCGGGAAGCGCGTCGTAAGCTCCTTGAATGCCTGGAACGAATCGAGCGCAGCTTTCGGGTCTCGCTCGGCCATGTCCTGCTGGCCAATCAGACCGACGAAGCCCTGGTCCTCATTGAAGGTGATCAGGCCTTTCAGGTAGTAGGCGTAATCGACGTTCGGGTGATTCGGATGCAGCTTGATGAAGCGGTCAACTGCTGCCATCGCCTGAGCCTGATCCTGAGCTTTGTAATACGCGTACGCGATTTCGAGCTGTGCCTGTTGGGCGTATCGACCATACGGGTACTTGGCTTCCAACTGTTCGAAGAGCTTAACGGCGCGGTCGTACAGCCCGCCCTCCAGGTTGTCCTTCGCGTCGGCGTAAATTTCTTCGGCGGGGCGCTGGTCGATCTTGCCACCCTTGTCCGATTCAAACCAGGAGCTCACTGTGGAGCAACCGGCGATCGAAACCGAAAGCAGCAGGCTTGCGGCTACACTACGCGCTCGCAAAAACGGCATCAAAGCACCCGTGAGTGAACAAAGCGACGATTATAACGGATGCGACGAGCTCGACCCCGACGCGTCATCGGTTCGACAGCTGTGCGTGCCGGATGCCGAGGCTGGTAGCCGGCTCGATCAGACGCTCGCGCGTCTCGTCCCCGAACATTCCCGCAATCGGCTCCAGGCCTGGATCCGCGACGGGCGTCTGACGGTCGACGGGGTCCTTGTCGACGACCCAAAACGCAAGCTTCGCGGTTCGGAACTGCTTGAATTGACCGAGCCGCCGCCCCTCGATGTGGTGGCCGCTCGCCCTGAAAATATTGCGTTATCAATTGTGTTCGAGGATGCCGACATCCTCGTCATCAACAAGCCCGCCGGGCTGGTTGTGCATCCTGGCAGCGGAAACTGGAGCGGCACGCTGCTCAATGCGCTGCTGCATCACGTGCCAGAGGCGAGCCAGTTGCCGCGGGCCGGCATCGTGCATCGTCTGGATAAGGATACGAGCGGCCTGATGGTCGTCGCGCGTACCCTGCTCGCGCAGACTGATTTGGTTCGGCAGCTGCAGGCGCGGACGGTGAAGCGGCAGTACGTTGCCCTGGCGCGTGGCGCGGTGTCCCGAAACACGCTGGTCGATGCGCCGATTGGCCGCCACCCAACGCAACGCACGCGCATGGCCGTCGTTCCGGGGGCGCGCGAGGCGCGTACCCAGGTCACGGTGCGCGAACGCTTTGCGCGATGCACGCTGGTGGAGTGCAGCCTGGAGACTGGCCGTACGCATCAGATTCGCGTGCATATGGCTCACCTCGGGCATCCGCTTGTGGGCGACACGCTCTATGGTGGCGGACGTGGCGCGCCGTCGTTTCATCGGCAAGCTCTGCATGCCTGGAAGCTCGGATTGATTCATCCCCGCACGGGTGAAGCGATGAACTGGGAAGCGCCGCTGCCCGATGATTTCGCGGCGCTGATGGAAACCCTGCGTGCGGAGTTTCGCCATGAATGACTGGATTGTCCCGGACTGGCCTGCGCCACCCTCCGTACGCGCGATCTTCACGACCCGCAAGGGTGGCGTCAGCCTCGCGCCCTACGCTGACCTTAACTTGGGGATGCATGTCGGGGATGATCCGCTCGCCGTCAGCATCAACCGCGCACGGGTGAGAGCCTTGCTGCCTGCCGAACCCTGTTGGCTGGAACAGGTGCATGGTGTGACGGTGGTGGATGCTGCCTTGCCGACCGTGCGCCAGGCCGATGCGGCTTTTGCTGCAGCGCCGGACGTGCCATGTGTGGTGATGGTCGCCGATTGCTTGCCGGTAGTTTTCTGTAACCGGGCTGGCACAGTGGTGGCTGCGGCCCATGCGGGCTGGCGTGGGCTGCTGGGCGGCGTATTGGAGGCGACACTGGCGAAGATGGGCGTACCCGTGTCCGATGTTATCGCCTGGCTTGGGCCGGCGATCGGGCCCGAATCATTCGAAGTGGGGCCGGAGGTTCGCGATGCGTTTGTGTCAAGGGCAGGGGAGGACGCAGGATGTTTCAGATCTGGGGCAGAAGACCGCTGGTTTGCGGATATCTTTGGGCTGGCCCGCGCGCGACTTCGCCGGGCCGGCTTGGGGGCTGACGCGGTGTTTGGCGGGGGCGTGTGCACGGTGAGTGATCCGGCGCGATTCTTTTCCTATCGGCGTGATGGGGCGTGCGGCCGGATGGGGGCCTTCATCTGGATTGCGGGGGATCGTTCGGCGGGGTGAGCGCTTCTGCCTGAGCCTCCCGTTCCGCCTGTCTGCGGCGTCGGGCGCCAGTGCCCGCGAGCCAGAGAAAAAGGGCCAGCGGGAGCGTGAAACCAAGAAAGGTCATCACACCGCCGATAACGGATTGAGCGCCGATGGCGGCCATCAGCGCGACGTAAATCCAGGCGATTGCGGCGATATACATGCTTGTGTTGGGCGTTTGTGTGGTGCATCCGGGCGCAGTGTAGTGCTTGACCGGAAGTTTTGTGCGGTGCAAAAATCAGTCAAAATCCGCGCCAATACTGGCTGCTTGGGCTGTAACAAAGGTTTGGCGTGCGGTGAGCGGCGAGCATTTTGACGTGGAGAACACAATGTCGGTTTCCAATGAGCAGCCAGCTTTAGATGCCTCTGTCTGGCTCAAGGCCGGGCAGGGCATGATGCAGGGTTTGTTCGATTTTGCCTCGCGCCAGCAAGAAATGCTCAAACAGGCCGGAATCAATATCGCGCCGCTTGAAGCGGCAGCAGCCGATTCTCAGCCCATCGCGAAGCTTCAGCAGGAGATTGCCGAGCGGCATGCGCGCTTGTGGGCCGGCCTGGTTCAACGCAAGCCTGATGAGCCTTATACGCCGGTGGTGCCCTACGATGCCGATCGTCGGTTTGCCGCCCCTGCATGGACTGGCAGCCCCATGTTCGACTACATGCGTCAGGCTTATCTGCTGAATGCTGAATTCCTGACACGTGCGGCCGAGGTATTGCCGGTGGCAGACAAGCAGGCGAAGAGTCGCCTGCAGTTTCTCGTGCGCCAGTACGTCGATGCGATGAGCCCGGCGAACTTTGCGGCGACCAATCCCGAGTTTGTCGAACAGGCGATCGCCAGCAAGGGTGAGAGCATCACGCGCGGCATCCTGAACATGATCGCGGACCTCGAAAAGGGCCGCATCGCGATGACCGACGAGAGTGCTTTCGAGGTTGGACGCAACCTTGCGGTCACGCCCGGTGCAGTGATTTTTGAAAACGAAGTCATGCAGTTGATCCAGTACACGCCGCAGACCGCTGAGGTTTGCGAGCGGCCGCTGCTGATCGTGCCGCCATGCATCAACAAGTACTACATCCTCGATCTGCAGCCGGAGAACTCCTTCGTGCAGTACGCGGTGTCCCAGGGCATCACCACCTTCCTGGTGTCATGGCGCAATCCGCAGCAGGCTCAGGGGCGTCTGGGCTGGGACGACTACATCGAAGACGGTGTGCTGCGAGCTCTGGAGGTCGTACAGGCTGTCAGCAAGTGCGAGAAGCCGAACATCCTTGGTTTCTGCGTTGGCGGCACGCTGACCAGTAGCGCTTTGGCGGTGGCCGCTGCGCGTGGCGAATTGCCGGTCGAGAGCCTGACGCTGCTGACGACGCTGCTGGACTTCGAGGAGTCTGGCGACCTGGCGTGCTTTGTCGACGAGGCGAGCGTGGCCGCGCGCGAGCGCACGATCGGCCAGGGCGGGCTGTTGGCCGGGCGCGAACTTTCCAGTGTGTTTTCGGCGTTGCGACCGAATGACCTGATCTGGAACTACGTCGTCGACAAATACCTGAAGGGTAATGCGCCGCCAGCCTTCGATCTGCTCTACTGGAATTCCGACAGCACCAACTTGCCTGGTCCGTTCGCCGCCTGGTATCTGCGCAACATGTATCTCGAGAACAATCTGCGCGTGCCGGGGCGCTTGTCGATGTGCGGCGTGCCGGTGGATCTGGGGCGCGTTACCTGCCCCGCTTATATTTTCGCAACCCGTGAGGATCACATCGTGCCGTGGCGCTCGTCTTACCTTGGGCGCCGCTTGCTGGGTGGGGATACCACCTTCGTGCTGGGCGCGAGCGGACATATCGCAGGGGTTATCAACCCGGCGGCCAAGAACCGCCGCAGCTATTGGGTTGGCGCCAGCACGACCGCCATCGCTGACGATTGGCTCGCGGCGGCATCGGAACAGCGCGGCAGTTGGTGGCCGCACTGGATCGAGTGGCTCAAGGCTCGCAGCGGTGCACTGGTTGCGGCGCCCAAACGTGCCGGCGATCGCAAGTACAAGGAAATCGAGCCGGCGCCTGGCCGGTACGTTAAAGAGCCCGCCTGAAAAGGGCCTTGGTAGCACGGGCCGGATGCGCATAGCGGGGCGCATCGGTCCGGCAGGGATCTGCCCGCATCAGGCTGTCACGGGTCATCGTGCCAGGCCGCACTATCCGGTACCGAGGCGATCGCGTCCGCTCGGTTTGATGTGGGTGCGGTGCGGGGCGCGCGACGACGTGTCACCCCAATAACGAGAGGAGAGGAAGCACATGGTACGAGTTGCACTGATCACTGGCGGCATGGGCGGGTTGGGCGAAGCCATCTGCATCAAGATGGCGGCGTTGGGCTATCACGTGGTCACCACCTATTCGCCGAACAACACCAAGGCGCACGACTGGCTGCAAACCATGAACAACATGGGTTATGGCTTCAAGGCCTATCCCTGCGACGTGACGGATTTCGATTCTGCGAAGGCCTGTATTGACGCGGTCACCAAGGACATCGGCCCGGTCGATGTGCTGGTGAATAACGCAGGCATTACCCGCGACATGACCTTCAAGAAAATGACCAAGGCGGACTGGGACGCCGTGATCCACACCAACCTCGACAGCGTCTTCAATATGACTAAGCAGGTCATCGACGGCATGGTTGAGCGCAAGTGGGGTCGTGTCATCAACGTGTCTTCGGTGAATGGGCAGAAAGGCGCTTTCGGCCAGACCAACTATTCGGCGGCCAAAGCCGGCATGCATGGTTTCACCAAGGCACTCGCGCTTGAAGTGGCGAAGAACGGCGTCACGGTCAATACGATCAGCCCGGGCTATATCGGCACGAAGATGGTGACCGCGATCCCGCAAGAGATTCTGGATTCGAAGATCCTGCCGCAGATTCCGGTCAGCCGGCTCGGCAAGCCCGAGGAAATCGCCGGCCTGGTTGCGTATCTGGCCTCCGACGAAGCGGCGTTCCTGACCGGTGCAAACATTTCGATCAACGGCGGCCAGCATATGTTCTGACCGTGCTGCAGCGGTGCAACTTCCTGCACGGCGTCGGGCCTCGGCGCTGTGCGGGTGGTAATCGTTTTTATAACCGAGGCAAAGGAAGTAATCATGTCGAGGAAAGTCGCCCTGGTGACCGGGGGTATGGGCGGGCTGGGCACCGCCATCTGCAAGTCGCTCCACAAAGCCGGCTACAAGGTTGTCGCGAACTGCTTGCCGGGCTTGCCGGGCAAGGATGAATGGCTCGCCAGCATGCGCGCCGAGGGCTTCGATGTGGAGCCCGCGGACGCAGACGTGACCGACTACGAGCAGTGCGCAGCGATGGTCCGCAAGATCGAGTTGGAAATCGGCCCGGTCGATGTGCTGGTCAATAACGCAGGGATAACCCGAGATGCGATGTTTCGGAAGATGGACAAGGCGCAGTGGGATGCCGTGATGTCCACGAACCTCGACAGCATTTTCAATGTCACTCACCAAGTGTTGGCGGGCATGGCTGAGCGCGGCTGGGGGCGCGTGATCAACATTTCGTCGGTCAATGGCGTCAAGGGTCAGTTCGGGCAGGCCAACTACTCTGCGGCCAAGGCGGGCATTCTGGGTTTCACCAAGGCGATCGCGCAGGAAGTCGCAAAGAAGGGCGTTACTGTGAATGCGGTGGCGCCGGGCTATGTGGGCACAGACATGGTTATGGCGATCAAGCAGGAAGTGCGCGACCAGATCGTTGCGACGATCCCCGTTGGGCGCCTCGGCAAACCGGAAGAGATCGGCGATCTGTGCGCATTTCTGGCGTCGGATAGCGCAGCCTATATCACCGGTTCGACCATCAACATCAACGGTGGCCTGCACATGTGCTGATGCGCTGCACAGCGCTGCAATGGGGCTCTGCGAAAGGCGGAGCCCTTTTTGTTTGTGCAGTGCTATACACTACGCCGCACAACAAAAACACCCATTCGAATTCGAGGGAGGAGACCGTCAATGGCACAGCTCAGACTGATCAAGAAGTACCCGAATCGACGGCTGTACGACACGCGCACCAGTTCTTACATCACGCTATCCGACGTGAAGGAACTGGTCGTAAATCAGGAAGAATTCCAGGTCGTCGATGCGAAGACCGGCGAAGATCTGACGCGCGCCATCCTGTTGCAGATCATCCTGGAAGAGGAGTCCGGCGGTGCGCCGATGTTCACCGTTGATTTGCTGTCGCAAATGATCCGTTTCTACGGCAATGCGATGCAGGGGATGATGGGCAAATACCTTGAGAACAACATCCACGCTTTTACTGACCTCCAGTCCAAGCTGCAGGAGCACGCAAAGTCGATTTACGGCGAAAACAACCCGATGAGTCGCGATCTTTGGGCGCAGTTCCTGAACTTCCAGGGGCCGGCGCTGCACAGCATGATGGGTGCCTACATCGACCAAAGCAAAAAGATGTTCTCGCAGATGCAGGCGCAGGTAGAAAGCCAGGCCCGGAATCTGTTCTCCGGCTTTCAGTTCCCCAATATGGCGCCGCCAGGTGCCGCCGCAGACGACAAGGACAAGACGCCGCCGAAACGGTAAACTGCGCGCCTTTCGCGAGTCGCCAGACGGCCTCTCGGTGTGTGAACGCAAGTCCACGCACGGGAGGCCGTAGTCATTCCGGCGGCACCCAGCGCGCAGTTTTCAGCAAGGCTAGATCATGAACAGCACACCCCGTACCCCGACCGTCGGCTTCGTCTCACTCGGTTGTCCTTGTCGTCT
>JAJZLD010000167.1 GCA_021803785.1 Pseudomonadota bacterium
CGTTTTTCCTGCCGGGCGCGCTTTCCCGAGGCTTATACGCGCTTCGAGACGCGCGTACCAGACGCCGACTTCCCGGGTGGCGGCGAGAGCCTCAACGTGTTCCTCGCTCGCGTGCGTGACGCACTCAACCGGATCGCCGACGCACACCCTGGCGGCAGCGTACTGGTTGCCACGCACGGCGGCGTGCTCGACATGGCCCATCGCTTGGCAGCCGATCTGCCGCTCGAAAAGAGGCGTGACTTCCCGATCAGCAACGCCACCGTGAATTGGCTGATGCGTGAAAACGGCGATTGGCGGATTCTGGTGTGGGATGAACGCCGTCACCTCGATCGTGCGCTGGACGAACTACCATGAGGCGCCAGCGCCTTGCCGCAGTGAAAAACCCAAGTAAACAAGCACCTGCCGCGTGCTAAAATTCGCGTTTTACCCCACCGCCAGACCAACATCGCCATGTTCTCAAAGCAGCAGACCCTTGCCAAAGTCGATCCGGAACTCTGGGCCGCGATCGAAGCGGAAAACCGCCGCCAGGAAGATCACATCGAGTTGATCGCCTCCGAAAACTACGTCAGTGCTGCGGTCATGGAAGCCCAGGGCTCCCAGCTCACCAACAAGTACGCTGAGGGTTACCCCGGCAAGCGTTACTACGGCGGCTGCGAGCATGTCGACGTGGTCGAGCAACTGGCGATTGATCGCCTGAAGAAAATCTTCGGTGCCGATGCCGCCAACGTTCAGCCGAACTCCGGTTCGCAGGCCAACCAGGCCGTGCTGATGGCCTTCGCCAAGCCAGGCGACACAATCATGGGCATGAGCCTCGCAGAAGGCGGCCATCTGACGCACGGCATGCCGCTGAACATGTCCGGCAAGTGGTTCAACGTCGTCGCCTACGGCCTCAACGCGAAAGAAGAGATCGACTACGAGGCGATGGAAGCGCTGGCGCGCGAGCACAAGCCGCGCATCATCGTGGCCGGCGCCTCGGCCTACTCGCTGCGTATCGACTTCGAACGCTTCGCCAAGATCGCGAAGGAAGTCGGCGCGATTTTCTGGGTCGACATGGCACACTACGCTGGTCTGATCGCCGCCGGTTGCTATCCGAACCCGGTGCCACACGCCGACGTCGTTACCTCGACCACGCACAAGACGCTGCGCGGCCCGCGCGGTGGCGTGATCCTGATGAAGGCCGAGCACGAAAAGGCGATCAACTCCGCCATCTTCCCGGGCCTGCAAGGCGGCCCGCTCGAGCACGTGATTGCCGCGAAGGCCGTTGCCTTCAAGGAAGCGCTGACGCCCGAGTTCAAGCACTACCAGGAACAAGTCATCAACAACGCCCGCGTGATGGCGCGCGTGCTGTCCGAACAACGCGGCCTGCGCATCATCTCCGGCCGTACCGAGAGCCATGTTTTCCTGGTTGATCTGCGAGCCAAGAACATCACCGGCAAGGACGCAGAGGCGGCGTTGGGTCGCGCCCACATCACGGTAAACAAGAACGCGATCCCGAAGGACCCGGAGAAGCCCTTCGTCACCAGCGGCATCCGCATCGGCTCGCCGGCGATGACCACCCGCGGCTTCACCGAAATCGAAGCCGAGCGCGTGGCACACCTGATCGCCGATGTGCTGGATGCGCCGGCCGACGAAACGGTGCTGGCCCGCGTGCGCGAAGAAGTGTCCGCGCTGTGCAAGAAGTTCCCGGTCTACGGCGCGTGACGAGCACGCCTCGACACCGCTAGACTCGACGGGCGCCGCATTGCGGCGCCCGTTTCACATCCAGAACCTGTTACGAGCGCCCATCCAGCCATGAAATGTCCCTTCTGCAGCACCCCGTCCACGCAGGTCACCGACACCCGTGAGAACGAGGAAGGCGACATCGTCCGCCGCCGCCGTCGCTGCCTGCATTGCGACAAGCGCTTCACGACCTACGAACGGATCGAATTGCGCATGCCGCAGGTGGTCAAGCGCAATGGCAGCCGCACCGAGTACGATCACGAAAAGCTGCGTGCCAGCATGAAGCTCGCGCTGCGCAAGCGCCCGGTCACAGCCGAGAGCGTCGACTCGGCGATCAGCCGCATCGAGGAAAAACTGCTGTCGCTGGGCGAACGCGAGATCCCGAGTGAGAAGCTCGGTGAACTGGTGATGCGCGAACTGAAGAAGCTCGACAAGGTTGCCTACATCCGCTTCGCATCGGTGTATCGCAACTTCGAAGACGCGGAGGAGTTCTCCGAAGTGATCCGCGAAGTCAGTACCCGCGCCCGCCGCGCCAAGGCCGCCGAGTGAGCTTCAGCAGCGAGGACCATCGCTACATGGCACGCGCGCTGCAACTTGCAGAGCGCGGCCGCTACATCACCTCGCCCAACCCCCGCGTCGGCTGCGTGATCGTGCGCGACGGCCGTATCGTCGGTGAAGGCTGGACCCAACCGGCCGGTCAGAATCACGCCGAGATCCAGGCGCTCAAAGACGCCGCCGCACGCGGCGAAGACGTCCGCGGCGCCACCGCCTACGTCACACTCGAACCCTGCAGCCACTTCGGCCGCACCCCGCCTTGTGCGGACGCGCTGGTGAGCGCCGGACTCGGACGCGTCGTCTCGGCGATGGAAGATCCGAACCCGCTGGTGAGCGGCAAGGGCTTGCGTCGGCTCAACGAAGCAGGCATCGCCACCGCCAGCGGCCTGCTCGCTGGCGACGCGCGCGAACTCAACGCCGGATTCGTGTCGCGCATGACGCGTGGGCGCCCTTGGGTACGCGTGAAGATCGCTGCGTCGGCCGACGGCCGTACCGCGCTCGCGAATGGCCAGAGCCAATGGATCACCGGCGAGGCCGCACGGCGCGATGTACATCACTGGCGGGCGAGCGCCTGCGCGGTGCTGACCGGTATCGGCACGGTGCTAGCGGACAACCCGCAACTCAACGTCCGGCATGTCGCGACGACGCGCCAGCCCAAACGCGTGGTTGTGGACGCGCGACTCGACACCCCGCCAACGGCCGCCTTGTTCGACGGCGGCGAGGTCTGGATCGCCGCGCCGAACCCGCAAGGGCCGAAGGCGGATGCCCTGCGCACGGCCGGCGCGACCTTGCTCACATGTCCGATCGATGCCGCGGGCCGGGTAGACCTCCCGGCATTGTTCGCAGAGCTTGCTCAGCGCGGCGTCAATGAGCTGATGGTCGAGGCCGGCGCGCGCCTGTCAGGCGCCGTCATTGCTGCCGGCCTGGCGGACGAAATCCTGCTCTACCTGGCGCCGTGTTTGATGGGGCACGACGCCCGCGCACTCGCCGACCTGCCGTCGATCGGCGCAATGGGCGATGTTGCGCGAATGCGCTGGGCAGATGCGCGCAAGCTTGGTGACGATCTGCGGCTGACGCTGCGTCCATGAAGCCACTTCGGCCATTGCTTGCAAGCGCCGCTTTCGTTCGGATGTCGGTCATTTCGGTCGCGGCAACGCATCGCCCTACTCCCACGTAGGCCGCAGCCTGCGCATGGCGCAACGACAAGCCTAGCGCCCCGCGGTCGAAGCTCATCTCAATGCGCAACCCGCCCCGCAGCCGGACACGACGATGTCACTCGCACCTAACGACATCGACCACGTACCGCCGCGTCGCATGTGACGCGAGCGCAAGACGAATCGACCAACGGCACCTGCCAGCCCCCCGTCAGCTCGCAGCGCCACAAACAGCGCATGTTGCGTCGCGCGGATAGCGCAGCTCACGCCAGCGCATTGCGAGCGCGTCAAGCAACAGCAAACGACCCACCAGCGCCTCGCCGCAACCGGCCAGCAACTTGAGCGCTTCCGCCGCTTGTGTAGCGCCGACGATACCAGTGAGCGGTGCGAACACGCCGGTCACAGCGCAGCGCAACTCCTCCAATGATTCGCCTTCCGGAAACAGGCAGTGGTAGCACGGTGCGCCATCCCGGCGGAGGTCGAAGACGCTGATCTGGCCGTCGAATCGGATCGCAGCGCCCGACACCAGCGGCTTGCGGAAGCGCACACAGGCACGATTCACTGCATGACGGGTGGCGAAGTTGTCGCAGCAATCGAGCACCACATCGGCCTTCTCGACTTCCTCGTCGAGCGAAGCGCCCTCAAGCCGTGCCTGCAAGGCAACGATCTCGATCTCGGGGTTCAACGCCCGCAACGCGCGCTCGCCCGACACGACCTTCGGCTGACCTACCGTCGCCTGGGTATGCAGGATCTGCCGCTGCAGGTTGGTCAGATCAACCTCGTCGCCATCCGCCAGCACGAGCGTACCGACCCCGGCCGAAGCAAGGTAAAGCGCAGCCGGCGAACCGAGGCCGCCAGCCCCGACCACCAGCACGCGCGCAGCGCAAATCGCCGCCTGCCCGGCAATATCGATTTCGGGCAGCAGGATATGGCGGGAGTAACGCAGCAGTTGTTCGTCGTTCATGGGTTCAATTCCAGATACAAAAACGGCGCGGAGTGTTTCCGCGCCGTCGGGTCTAGCTGCACCGCGGCCGCGCTATTTGTACTCGCGCAGTTCGGCCGGCGTGTCGTCGTGATCGCCATGAGGGTGATGCTCCCAGGCTTTCACATAGACCTCGTTTGATTTCTTGATCAAACGCTCGGGCGAGCGGAGGTTCCGCAACTGCGTGTCTTCACAGTAGTGGATCACCGCATTGTGGATGCGCATGTAGAACGACGGGTCGAGGTGAAAGCCCATGCTCACCAGCAGCCCCTCAATCTCTTCCAGAGAATGGTCCGCCAGTGAGTACGTGATCCACAGCGATTCGGGCCGCAGGCCGCGTTCCACCACCAGCCCCGGCACCGACGTCAGCCGCAGCAGAGCCTGTTCTGACTGCCCCGCGGGCTCCACATGAAAACGCACTTCGCGGCGCTTGCGCAGCACCCCATCGTCGCAGTTGAGGCTGTGCGCCCTGTGTTTCCTGCCGGCGAGCCGGTAAGCCTTGTCGCGTTCCAACATGGCCAATCCTCCCTCGTTTGCCGGCGCCCGTGCTGCACCACGCAAGGTCGCACCGAACCGCGTCCGGCGCGACCTTGCTGGCGGTTCAGCGTGTCTTCTGGACGATCTGCATGCCCTTCAGCACGTTGAGCGCTTGCGCCAGCTGATGGTCGTTCTTGCCACCGATTTCAAACGGTGCGAGCGGCGCATCCTGCTCCTCACCGTCCTTCTCCTTGCCCTTGCCCGCTGGCTTCTTTGCGCTTGGCTCGGCCTTCGCCGGCGCGGCTTCAGGCGCCACAGCAGGGGTTTCCAGATGACGCTCCAGGTCTGCTTCGCGCAAACGCTGGAACGAGCCATTCGGCGTGTCATCGACCACGATATCCGGCGCGATGCCCTTGGCCTGGATCGAGCGGCCGCTGGGCGTGTAGTAACGTGCCGTCGTCAGTTTGATCGCGGCGTTGCCGGCCAGAGGCAGGATGCTCTGCACCGAGCCCTTACCGAAGGTCTGCGTTCCGACCACCACGGCGCGCTTGTGGTCTTGCAGCGCGCCAGCAACGATTTCCGACGCTGACGCACTCGCACCGTTCACGAGCACCACCATCGGCACGCTCTTCGCTGCGGCCGGCACTGTCTTCAGGAAGTCATCCTTGCTACCACGCAGATAGTCTTGCGGTGCAACGTAGAACTTGTGACGCGAATCGTCGGTGCGGCCATCGGTCGACACCACCAGCGTCTGCGCCGGCAGGAAGGCGCCCGACACGCCGACGGCGGCATGCAGCAAGCCCCCCGGATCGTTGCGCAGATCCAGCACGATCGCCTTGATGCCCTGCTTGTCGAGCTTGGTCAGCTCCTTGGCGACCGCCGGCGCGGTGTTTTCCTGGAACTGCGCAACGCGCAGGTAGGCAATGCCCGGCTCGATCATCCGCGCCTTCACGCTTTGCACCTGTATCACTTCGCGCATCAGCGTCAGCTCGATCGGCTTGTTCTCACCCTTGCGAGCGATCGTCAGCTTGATCGAGGTCTTCGGCTTGCCGCGCATCTTCTTTACTGCGTCGTTCAGGGTCATGCCCTTCACCGCAGTGTCGTCAAGCTTGATGATCAGATCACCCGGGCGCACGCCGGCGCGGAAGGCCGGCGTGTCTTCGATCGGCGAGATGACCTTGACGAAGCCATCTTCCATGCCAACTTCGATGCCTAACCCGCCAAACTCGCCCTGCGTGCCGACCTGCAGCTCTTTATAGGCCTCCGGGTCAAGGTAGGTCGAATGCGGGTCAAGGCCGGAGAGCATGCCACTGATCGCGTTGGTGATCAGCTTCTTGTCCTCGACCGGCTCGACGTAGCCCTGTTTGATGGCGTTGAACACCTCGGCGAAGGCGCGCAGCTCTTCCACTGGCAGGGGCGCTGCCGCTTCTTTGTTGGCGCTGGCGGAATAGTTGAGGCTCAGCGCAACACCCGCGCACAAGCCAACCATCACCAACCCCGCCTGCTGCAACTTGCCGCGCATCTTTGTTTCCTGTGCCATCTGGTTCTCTGTTGTATCGGTCCGGCTCACTGGTTCTTCAACGCGATCCGACCCATTTCACGGGATCCTGCGCCTGACCGTGATGCCTGATTTCAAAGTATAAACCCGATTCCTCGCTGCCCCCGCTTGCGCCAATGCTCGCGATCGGGTCGCCGGCGCGCACCGAGGCGCCCACCGGTTTGTAGAGCGCCTCGTTGTTGCCGTAGACGGTCATATAACCATCGCCGTGGTCGATGATGACCAGGTTGCCGAAGCCGCGCAGCCAGTCGGCGTACACCACCCGACCAGCGGCAACTGCGCGGACGTCGCCGCTCGCGACGCGGATGAAGACGCCCTTCCATTGCGCGCCGCCTTCCGCCCTTGGAGCACCAAAGCGGCCGACAAGTTCGCCGCGCACCGGCCATTTGAGCTTGCCCTTCAATTCGCCGAAGGCGATCGACGGCACGCTATCGTCGGCAGATTCCTCGGCCTTGCCGGTTACCGGTTCGCTTGCTGGCACTTCCGGCGTTCTCGCGCCTGTTGTTGGCGGACGCTCGCCCGGCGGTTTTCCGGCAACTTCGGGTGCCGGTTTTGTGCCCGGCTTGGGCTTCACCGGCTTACGCGGTGGCGGCAGCCGCGAAAGGCCATCGAGCAGCTTGCCGAGCCGCTTCTCATCCTGTTTGAGTGAGCTGACCTCGCGCCGCTGCGCCTTGATCTTGTCCTGGATCCGCGCGAGCACTTCGGCTCGCTGCTTCTGCTCACGCTGCAGTTCGGCGGTCTCCGCGGCCTGCTCGCGCTCGAGTGCCGCAATTTGCTCGCGCCGCTGACGGATTTCCCGCAGCAGGCGTTCGTGCTCGGCGAGTGTTTGGCGGGCCGCTTCAATCTCACGCTGGCGCGCCTCGGCGAGACGCTCAAGATAGTAGGCATCGCGCGCGATCTGGTTCGGATCATCCGCGCTCAGCAGGGCGCGCGTGCCGGCACGGCGGCCGAACACGTAGTAACGAAAGAGTGTGTCGCCGAGTGCCTTGCGCTGGGCCTCCAGCTTTGCCGCGACGGCGTCGCGCTCGGTT
>JAJZLD010000168.1 GCA_021803785.1 Pseudomonadota bacterium
AAGGCGCGCAGGATCTTGTTGGTGGTGCGCGGGTACACATAGTCGGTACCCAGCAGCACGAAGCGCTTGGCCTCGCCGCCATCCTTGCTCATCAGGTATTCCACCGCCGGGATCGCCTGCTGGTTGGGCGCGGCGCCGGTGTAGAACACGTTCTTCTCCAGTTCTTCACCCTCGTACTGCACCGGGTAGAACAGCAGGCCGTTGAGTTCCTTGTAGACCGGCAGCACCGACTTGCGCGACACCGAGGTCCAGCAGCCGAAGGTCACCGCGACCTTGTCTTTCGACAGCAGCTGGCGTGCCTTCTCGGCGAACAGCGGCCAGTTCGAGGCCGGGTCGACCACCACCGGTTCGAGCTTCTTGCCCAGCACGCCGCCCTTGGCGTTGATCTCTTCAATCGCCATCAGCGCGGTTTCCTTCAGCGCCGTTTCGGAGATGGCCATCGTGCCGGACAGCGAATGCAGGATGCCGACCTTGATGGTGTCGGCGGCTTGCGCGGCCAGCGAAGTGAAGCCGCACACGGCGAGCGCGGCGGACATTGCAGTCATTTTCACGAAATTGCGACGAGTGCTCATGGACGCTCTTCCTCGAATCAGTTGGGGTCACGGGGTCAGTGGGATGCCGCGGTGCCACATTAGGGCCGGCGCCCGGATCGAGGAATACGTCAGATTGCGTAGGTGGGGTGTTCGCCCCGTTGGCTCGCACTGGCCATCGCGCTCGTGAAGCATCAGCGAACTCGGCGGCGTGGGCGCGTTATGCTGTCGTCCCCCGAACGGAATCCACGCGATGCAACTTCCCATCGACTTTCAGCCCGGTTGGGCGCCTGCCGACATTGAAGACACGTCGGCGCACCGTTTCCTCTTCCTGCAAGGCGCGCTGGTCGTGGTGCGCGATGGCGATGGCGTGCGCCTGCCGGATACCGCTTACCGTGATCTGCCAGTAGGTGCGTTGCACTCGGTCGGCGTGCTCGATGGCCGCGCCTGCCACATGGCCGAACTGCGCGATGCGGAGCTTCCCGAAGGGCTGGAGGCGATCCCCTTGCGGCAGTTGTTCAACCGGCTGCCAGAAGGGCTGCTGGCGGTGGCCGGGCGGGCGCAGCAGTTGCTGGATTTCGCGCGTAGCCATCGTTTCTGCGGTGCCTGCGGCCATGCCAACGAGCTGTTCGACGAAGGGCGGGCAAGGCGTTGCCCGGCTTGCGGCCAGGTCGCTTACCCGCGCCTCGCGCCGGCGATGATGGCGCTGATCAAGCGCGATGGGCCGAACGGGCGCGAGTTGTTACTTGCCCACGGTGCGCGGTTTCCCGGCGTGATCTACAGCGCGCTCGCCGGCTTCGTCGAGCCTTCCGAATCGGTCGAGGATTGCCTGCACCGCGAGGTCTTCGAGGAAGTGGGCCTGCGCGTGAAGAACCTGCGCTACTTCGGCAGCCAGTGTTGGCCCTTCCCGCATTCGCTGATGATTGCGTTCGTGGCGGATTGGGCGAGCGGCGAAATCGTCGCCGACCCCGCCGAGATTCTCGATGCCGGGTGGTTCCACATCGACGCGCTGCCACCGTTGCCGCACCAGATCACGATCGCACGCAGGCTGATCAACGCCACGATCGCAGAGGTGGCGCCCAACCATCCGGCGCTCTCGGTCTATGGCGCGGGCTGAAGGCTTAAGTTCGGCTTAATCCAGGCTCATTCGGGCTTAAGGGTCGGGCTTGCAAAATGCAGCCATGCCTTCAGCGAGAAGGCACTTAACCCGAACACAAGGAGCCTGACCATGAAAAAGCTGATCCTGACCCTGAGCGCCCTGACCTTTGCTGCTGGCGTGTTCGCCGCAGATGCACCGGCCGCGACCCAGTCGGCCCCGATTGCCAAGCCGGCCGCCGAGGCAAAGACGACCAAGTCGACCAAACAGACCAAGCACAACGCGAAGAAGGCGCCGGCCGCCGCTGCCGAGGCGAAGCCTGCAGCAACGCCGGAAGCCAAGCCCGCCAAGTAAGCCCGCTTCTGCAAGGCAAACGAGCCCCGGCCCAACCGGGGCTTTTTCATTGCCGCGAGGCGTGCATGGACATCGTTGAAAGCGGGGGCGAGGCAGCTACGGCGCAGGCTGCAACAAGCACTGCGCTTGTCGTACGGATCTGGCGGGCGCCTCTTCATGCCGCGACGCGGCGTGTGCTTCGCACGTGCTTTAGCGGTGCTCGTGCGTCACCGGGGATTGAACGGTGTATCCCTTTTCCTTGAGCATGTACCCGGCGGCGCCACCTGCTGCGGCGCCAACGGCAAATGCGCAGCCCTGGAGCAGGCAAAGCGCAGCGACAAGAAGGGTGCTGAGGATCGAACGGATTGCAGGCATCGTGATTCCTCCTTCTGCAGCAATGGACTCACATCCAGTGCGCGCGGGCGGGCGCCCACGCCGCTTGCTCCGCCGGTATCGCAGGCAGGGCGAGCGTTGAAAGTCTGACCCGAATCGCTCCTCGATGCTCCGTTACGCTTGCAAGCGTCTGTAACGCGTCAGCCAGTCCGCCTGGTCAGGTGGCCGGGCCGCGTTGCGAGCCACGCAGGCGATTCATTGCGAGCGCGGCCGCCGCAGTGCGGGTTTCGACGCCGAGCTTCTCGAACACATGCTCCAGGTGTTTGTTGACGGTGCGTGGGCTGCTTCCGAGGATCTGGCCGATATCGGGACTGGTCTTGCCCTGGGTGACCCAGTAGAGCACTTCCGCCTCCCGCGTGGTCAGACGGAAAGTGGCGATCAATGCCTCGATCGCGGAGGCGTCGTTCTCCTCGCGCAGCACGACCAGCCATTCCTCGTCGCCGGTCTGATCGTGAAAGGTCGCCAGCAATCTGCGTGATCCGTTTGCGATCAGCAGGGTGCTGGGTTCGCGTCCGTCGCGGCGCGCGGCCTCCGCGGCGGAAATCCATTCGAGCAGGCGCGGTGGTGTTTCGTCGCGCTCGGTGCCGAAGTGGGCGTGCAGCAGTTCGCGTGCGAGCGGCGTCTGCCAGACCAGCTTGCCGTCGGCCGAACGCACCGCTACGGTTGCCTGCCCGAAGGCATCGAGCGCACTGCGCGCCTGGCGCATCTGGCGTGCGTTCTGCATGTGCGCGGCGATGCGCGCGAGCACTTCCTGCGGGCGGATCGGCTTGGTCACGTAGTCGGCGCCGCCGGCCGAAAAGGCGGCGACAACATGCTCGGTTTCCGTCAGCCCGGTCATGAACACGATCGGGATCGACTGAGTCGCGAAGTCCGCCTTCAGGCGCCGTGCGGTTTCAAAGCCGTCGATGCCGGGCATCAATGCGTCGAGCAGGATTACGTCCGGCAGGCTCTGCCGCGCCCGCATCAGCGCATCGTGGCCGTTGGTTGCGACCAGCGCGGTGTAGCCCGCCTCGTCGAGCGCGTCGTGCAGCAACGAGAGGTTTTCCGGCACATCGTCGACGATCAGCACGACGCCGGGGCGCTCACTGCTCGGCATGGGCGTCTCCGTGCTGCGCGCTGCGCGCTTTGCGAATGATCTCTTGCATGGGTTCGAACTGGAACTGTCGTGCGAGTCCGCGCATGACGCGGACGAATTCGAGGTACCGCGCATCCTGCCCTTCGAGCGCTGCGAGCGTATCAAGGATGCCGCGCAGGTAACCGAGCGTGATCGCGGATTCCAGCGTGGTCAGCGCGGTCTCGTCGGGATAGCAGAGGCTTGCCGGGCGCGGTGATGTGGGTGGCGATTGGCTTGCGGGCGGTTCTGCGGTGACCCATTCAAGCGCGAGCTTGTGACCGATCCAGTCGAGCAGATGCTCGACCCGCAGCGGCTTGACCAGGAAGTCCTCGGCCGGCAAACCAACGTCGTTTTCCAGCCCGCGGTCAAACGCATTGGCCGAGAGCACCGCCAGCGTGGCGTCGCAGCCTTGCATGCGCAGGCGACGTAGCGTTTCCCAACCATCGATGCCGGGCATCGCGAGGTCCATGAAGATCAGGTGCGGTTTGAAGTCGGGCACACGCTCCAGGCATTCGTAGCCACTGGCCGCTTCGGCGAGATCGAAGCCGAGTGGGGCGAGAATGCTGCGGAGCAGCTCGCGGTCCACGCGCTCGTTGTCGACGATCAGGATTCGCCGTCGCACGCCAACATAGCCGATGCGCAGTTTGTCGGACCGCGCACGCACCGCCTGCAGGCCATGTACCTGTGGCACGAACAGCCGGACGAGAAAGGTGCTGCCGGTGCCGGGCGTGCTGCGCACCGAGAGTTCGCCGCCCATCAGGTCGGTCAGCATGCGGGTGATCGTCAGGCCGAGCCCGGTCCCGCCGGCGCCACCCTGGCTCGCCGCGCTGCCGCGCGCGAAGGGCTCGAAGATGTGCTCGATTTCGTCGGCCGCAATGCCCGGGCCGCTGTCGATGATTTCGCACAGCGCCATCTCGCGCTGGTATCGCAGGCGGAAGCGCACCTCGCCGCGCTGCGTGAACTTCACCGCGTTGCCGAGCAGGTTGATGAGGATCTGGCGCAGCCGCTTTTCGTCCGCCCGCACCACCGGCGGCAATTCGCCGAGTTGCTCAAAGTGGAAGGCGAGGCCCTTGTTGCGCGCTTGCAGTTCGAACATGCCGACGATTTGCGCGATGAAGTCGGGGAAGTCGAGCGGGCGGATGTCGAGCGTGAGCTTGCCGCCCTCGATCCGCGCGAGATCCAGCGTGCCTTCGATCAGCGACAGCAGATGGTCGCCGCTACGTCGGATTACCGAAACGGCCTGCCTTCGGTGCGCTGGAATCGATTCGTCGCCGTCCAGGATCTGCGCGTAGCCGAGGATGCTGTTGAGCGGTGTGCGCAACTCGTGGCTGATCGCGGTGATGTGGCGGCTCTTCGCGAGGTTCGCCTGTTCCGCCACCTGCCGCGCTTTCTGAAGTTGCTCGTCGGTGCGTTGGTGCGAGGCAATCTCCTGCATTAGCGCGGCGGTCTGGCGGTTGGATTCCTCCTGCGCAACCTGTCGACTCTTGTGCGTCAGCACCATCCACCACGCCACCACGCCGCTTACCAGTAACAGGGCGGAAAAGGCCTTGATGAAACTCTGCTGCAAGTGTGGCAGCAGTGCAGCATGCTGACTGCCGACAACGACCCACTCGTGGTAGTAGAGCAGGCCCATCAGCAGCGCGAGAAAGGGCACGATGCCGGCCATCAACAGCAAGTAATGCCCGAGGCCGGTTTCCACATAAGGCAGTGCTGCGCGTGGCAACAGGCTGCGCAGCACGCCGTTCCACTGCGACGAGAGCCGCGCATGCGGCTTGCACAGGTCGTTGCAGCGCGCATCGAGCGAACAGCACAGCGAGCAGATCGGCCCTTGATAGGCGGGGCAGTGGGCGGTGTCGTCCGATTCGTACTCGCGGTCGCAGATGCAGCAGCGATGCGCGCCGTTGCTGCGTACTTCGGCCTTGCGTGCGAGGTAGTACTTGCCGCCGGTCGCCCACGCGATCAGCGGCGAGCACACCAACGCTGCACCGATCGCGATGAAGGATGCGAAGGGTTGCAAGGCGGGGCCGAGCAAACCGATCCAGGCCGAAATGCTCAAAGCCGAGGCGATCGCCATGCTGCCGACGCCGACCGGGTTGATGTCGTACAGGTGGCTGCGCTTGAACTCGATACCACGCGGCGACAAGCCGAGCGGCTTGTTGATCACCAGATCCGCCACAACCGCCATCATCCAGCTGATTGCGATATTCGAGTACAGCCCCAACACCTGCCCGAGCGCCTGAAAGACATTCAGCTCCATCAGCATCAGCGCGATCAGCGTGTTGAACACCATCCACACCACGCGGCCGGGGTGGCTGTGCGTCAGCCGCGCGAAGAAGTTGGACCACGCGAGTGAGCCGGCGTAGGCATTGGTGACATTGATCTTCAACTGCGAGATCACGACAAACAGCACCGTTGCCCACAGCGCCCAGCCCGGCGCGCCGAACACATGCGAGAAGCCGATCAGGTACATCTGGTTCGGGTCCACCGCCTTGTCGGCCGGCACCGCGTTGCGCAGCGCCAGCCACGCGAGCAGCGCGCCGCCCAGCATCTTCGCCACGCCCAGCACCACCCAGCCGGGGCCGCCGACGATCACGCCGGCGAGCCAACGCTTGCGGTTGGTGGCGGTGCGCTCCGGCATGAAGCGCAGGTAGTCCGCCTGCTCGCCCATCTGCGTAATCAACGCGATGCCCACGGTGAGCGCCGCGCCGAACAGCGGCACGCTGAAGCGGCCGCCATGGCCATCGGCGCCCGCATAGCGCGCGAGGCCGCCCAGCACGCTCGGTTCCTGCCACAGCACGAACACGAAGGGCAGCGCCAGCATCAGCAGCCACAGCGGCTGGGTCAGCGTCTGCAGCCGGCTGATGGTGGTGACGCCATGCGTAACAAGGGGAATCACGACCAGCGCACAGAGCACATAGCCCCAGGCTGGTGGAATGCCGAAGGCCATCTCCAGCGCGTAGGCCATGATCGCCGCTTCGAGCGCGAAGAAGATGAAAGTGAATGAGGCGTAGATCAGCGAGGTGATCGTCGAACCGATGTAGCCGAAGCCTGCACCACGCGTGAGCAGATCCATGTCCAGCCCGTAGCGGGCCGCGTAAAAACTGATCGGCAAGCCGGCGAGGAAGATGATCAACCCGGTCGCGATGATCGCAAATAGTGCATTGATGAAGCCTGCCTGCACCAACATGGTGGCGCCGACCGCTTCGAGCACCAGAAAGGACGCCACGCCGAATGCCGTGTTCGCGACCCGCAGCTCGCTCCAGCGGCGGAAGCTGCGCGGCGTGAAGCGCAGCGCGTAGTCCTCCATCGTCTCGCGCGCGACCCAGCTGTTGTAGTCGCGGCGGATCTTGATCACCCGCTGGACGGGGGCGGCGTTGGTGGTGTCTTGGTTGATTTCGGGCGGCATGGCGTGGGGGGACTAGCAAGCGGCGCGCCGGGTGTGATCTTTGGGTTGTGCGCTTTGTCAGGCGCAACACTGGGGCTTCCGGTTGGCGTGGCTCAGTTGCAATGGCCTTCCCGCTGAAGCCGGGTCCCGCCCCGGCGGGCGGGTTCCTTTCTTGTGCCGACAAGAAAGGAACCAAAGAAGCGGCCCCCGCTTTAACGCCGCGCGCTTCGCGCACGGTGCCCTGCGCTGCTCGAAGCATCGGGTGTCTGCGCAACTCGCCCTCGCTTCGCTCGGAGCTCAAACAGTGCTCGCCACAGCCATGCTTCGCATGTCGGAGCCCGATGCTTCTGCGCTGCTCGGCGTTTCAGAGGGGGAGGAAAGGCGTCGACGATCAACCGCTGGCGGATTCTCGTAGCTCGAAGGTCGGGGTCCGGGAGGCGTACTCGAACGACTAGCGACGGGCCCGGATTCCGCTGCGATCCATCCAGGCTACGCACAACGTACAAGCGTTGCCCAACGAATGGTTTTGACCTTCGGATCCCGTCGAGAGCGCCGAGTAGCGGAGCACGACCGGGAAATAGGCCGAGTACCTGCGCTCCAAGG
>JAJZLD010000169.1 GCA_021803785.1 Pseudomonadota bacterium
CGCTCGAACACATCGGCCTCGCCACCGAACACGGTGCCCAGCTTCTTCTTCGCGATGTGCTCGAGGTTCGCAGTGTACGCCTTGGCCGGCAGCGGCACATACTTCACTTCCGCGGCCAGCGCGCCCCCCTTCTTCATGTAGAACTCGACGAATTGGCGTACTTCAGGCTTTTCAAGCGACTTCTCATTCACGTAGATGAAGATCGGGCGCGACAGCGGGTTGTACGAACCATCGAGCACGGTCTGCTCGGACGGCAGCACCGCCTTGCCCTTCGGATTGACGATCGCAACCGCCTTGAGCTTGTTCTTGTTTTCGACATAGTAGGCGTAACCGAAGTAGCCGATCGCCCCGGCTTCACGCGAAACCCCCTGCACCAGCACGTTGTCGTCTTCCGACGCGGTGTAGTCGCCACGCGAGGCCTTGGACTTGCCGACCACCGCCTCGGTGAAATAGTCAAAGGTACCCGAATCCGAACCCGGCCCGAAGAGCTTAAGGTTTGCATCGCCGAACGACGCGTCGATCTGGTTCCACTTCGTGACCTTACCCTGGGCAGCCGGCTCCCACATCGCCTTGAGTTGGGCAACCGTCAGCTGGGTGATCTTGCTCTTCGGGTTGACCACCACGGTCAGCGCATCAAACGCGATCGGCAGCTCGAAGTACTTGATGCCGGCCTTCGCGCAATCTTCCATTTCCTTCTTCAGGATCGGGCGCGACGCATCGGAGATGTCGGTCTCGCCGCGGCAGAACTTCTTGAAGCCGCCGCCGGTGCCGGAAATGCCGACGGTAACCTTGACTGCACCCTTGGTGGACTTCTGGAAGTCTTCCGCGACGGCTTCGGTGATCGGATACACGGTGCTCGAACCGTCGATCTTCACGATCGTTTCGGCATGGGCAGCGGAGGCGAACAGGGCAAAGCTGGCAGCGGCAAGGACGGTCTTGTTCATCGAACGCATGGAGTTCTCCAGATGGGTTACGTCAGTATCCGGTAACCGTTTGGCGGGTTTCCGGACTCAACGCGGTGCAGGATGCAACACGAATGTGACAGCAATATGAAACGTCACATTTCTGTGGCGGGTCGGCACCCGCTTCGCCCGCACCGGGTCCGTTCAGACAAGCCCCAGTGGGCAAAGCACTGCAGCACGCGGCGTTTTCTGGTTTCATTGCTGCCCACACCAACGGCAGGATCAACCGATGGCCGGCGCCAGCCTCCTCACCCTTCTTGACGACATCGCGTCGGTACTCGACGACGTAGCCCTGATGACCAAGGTTGCCGCGCGCAAGACGGCCGGCGTGCTGGGCGACGATCTGGCGCTGAACGCCGAACAGGTCTCCGGCGTGCGGGCTGAGCGCGAATTGCCGGTCGTCTGGGCGGTTGCCAAGGGTTCGCTGCGCAACAAACTGATCCTCGTACCGGCCGCGCTCGCCTTGTCAGCCCTGCTTCCGGTTGCGATCACGCCGCTGCTAATGATCGGCGGTGCCTACCTGTGCTTCGAGGGCTTCGAAAAGCTCGCGCACAAGTTCAAGCACGGATCTGGCGACGACGCGGCGGCACACGCGGCGGAGGCCGCAGCGCTGAGCGACACCGAGGTCGACATCGTTGCGTTCGAGAAGGACAAGATCGCCGGCGCCGTGCGCACGGATTTCATCTTGTCGGCGGAGATCATCGTGATCGCGCTCGGCACCGTGCAGGGCGCCGCATTCGGCTCGCAGGTGGTGGTCGTGTCGGGCATCGCGCTAATCATGACCGCCGGCGTGTATGGCCTGGTGGCCGGCATCGTGAAGCTCGATGACGCCGGCTTCTACCTGCTGCGCAAAACCGCCTCCAACGGTTGGGCAGCGTTGCAGCGCGGCATCGGCCGCGTTCTCGTAAACGCCGCGCCCTACCTGATGAAGGGCTTGGCGGTGATTGGCACGGCCGCCATGTTCCTCGTCGGCGGCGGCATCCTGCTGCACGGTTTGCCACAAGCCCATCACTGGCTCGAAGCCGCCGCAAACGCCGTCGCATCGACACCGTTGATCGGCGGCCTGCTCGCCGCAATCACTCCAACGGTGCTCAACGCCTTGGCGGGCGTCGTGGCGGGTGGGGTGGTTTTGGCTCTGGTCAGTCTCGCCGGCGGCGTCGTGGCGCGGCTACGCAGCTAGGCGGACTCGGATCGCGGCTAGCGGTCGCCGCTGCGATCGCCCTCCCCAGTTCAAACCTGCCCGATGATCTGCCGCAACGCTTGGGCGAACACTTCGGGCGGTTGCCCACCCTGGATCAGATGCCTGTCGTTGATGATCACGGCAGGCACCGAGTTGATGCCGGCGTTGAGGTAGCGCGCCTCCGCGGTGCGTACATCGGCCGCGAACTCGTCCGAGGCCAGAATCGCACTGGCCCTTGCCTCGTCCAGCCCCACCTCGCGCACAGCCGCCAGCAGAACCTCGTGGGAGGACGGGTTCTGGCCTTCCGTGAAATAGCGCCGGAACAGCGCCTCCTTTAGCGCCAACTGACGATCTTCCTGTTCAGCCCAATGCAGCAGGCGGTGTGCGTCGAAGGTGTTGTAGATGCCAGCACGCTTTCCGAGCGCAAAATCAAAACCCAACTGTGCGCCGCGTTCGCGAATCGTCTCTTGGATACGCGCGAGCTGTTCGTCGGTTGAACCGTACTTCCTGCGCAGATGCGCGCGGATCTCCTCGCCCTCGGGCGCCATGTCCGGGTTGAGCTCGAAGGGCTGGAAATGCAGCGACGCTTCAACCTCCCCGCCCAGTTCAGACAGCGCCTTCTTCAGCGAATAGAGTCCGATCGCGCACCAGGGGCAGGAAACGTCGGAAACAAAATCAATCTTCAATCTGGTCGGCATGGTTGTAGGCCTTGGAGGTATCTGGCGGTGAGAGCTGAAAACAAGGTCGAGGGTTCCCGACGATCGAGCCGCCGGCGACGCCGTTAGCGCCTGCGTCCCCACCCCGGCACCCTAGCGCCGCTTCGACTGCCCCTTGATCTGCGTGATGGTTGCCGAGGGGGTGATCACCTCAGGGTTGGTGCGCAGCTCGATCAGCGACGGGCCGCCATCGGCCAGCGCCCGCTCGAACGTCGGCGCGAATTCATCAGTGCGCGTCACGACTTCACCAAGGGCGCCATAAGCGCGCGCCAACGCAGCAAAGTCGGGGTTGGCCAATTCGGTGCCAGAGACGCGGTCTGGAAACTCGCGCTCCTGATGCATCCGGATGGTGCCGTACATGCTGTTGTTCACCACGACGAACACGACCGCCGCGCCGTACTTCACTGCGGTGGCGAACTCCTGCCCGTTCATCATGAAGCAGCCATCGCCGGAGAAGGACACGACGATCCGCGCCGGCTGCGCGATCTTGGCCGCCACCGCGGACGGCACGCCGTAGCCCATCGATCCATTGGTCGGTGCCAGCTGCGTGCCGAACTGGCGGTAGCGATAGAAGCGATGCAGCCAGATCGCGTAGTTGCCGGCGCCGTTGGTCAGGATCGCGTCGGCCGGCAGACGCTCACGAAGCCAGCGCATCACCTCGCCCATCTGCAGTTCGCCCGGCGTGGCCGGGGGCTCGGTCCAGGCGAGGTAGTCGGCGCGCGCCGTCTCGGCGCTGCCAACCCAGTTCAGGCTTGCCGGCGGTAAAAGCTCACGCGCCGCAGCGGCAAATTCGGGGTAGCCGGCATTGATCGGCAGATCCGCCGCGTAAACCCGCCCCAACTCGTCGATGCCCGCATGCACATGCACCAGGGTCTGCTTCGGGCGCGGGATGTCGAACAAGGCGTAGCCGCTGGTGGTGGATTCGCCCAGGCGCGGGCCGACCGCGAGCACCAGATCCGCCTCGCGCACGCGTGCGGCGAGCTTCGGGTTAATACCCAAGCCGACGTCGCCGGCGTAGAGCGGATGGGTGTTGTCGAATAAATCCTGGTAGCGGAAGGCGCAGGCCACCGGCAGCTGCCAGGCCTCGGCGAAGCGGCGGATGTCGGCGCACGCCGCATCATTCCAGCCGCGCCCGCCCAGAATCATCAGCGGCCGCTGGGCGGCCGCAAGCCGGCTGCGCAACTCGGCCATGTCGGCCTGTGCGGGCGACGGCATCACGCGGCGGTAGGGCTGCGGCTGCGCCACCGTGCAGGGCTCGTGCTGCATGTCTTCCGGCAGGGCCAGCACGACCGGGCCGGGGCGGCCCGAGGTGGCGATATGGAAGGCGCGCGAGACGAATTCGGGGATGCGCGATGCGTCGTCGATCTGCGCCACCCACTTCGCCATCTGGCCGTACATGCGGCGGTAGTCAATCTCCTGAAAGGCCTCGCGTTCCAGCATCCCCCGCCCGACCTGACCGATGAACAGGATCATCGGTGCCGAATCCTGGAACGCGGTATGCACGCCCACTGCCGCGTTGGTCGCACCTGGCCCGCGGGTTACGAAACAGATGCCGGGTTTGCCAGTGAGCTTGCCGTAGGCGTCCGCCATGTAAGCGGCGCCCCCCTCCTGCCGACACACGACCAGTTTCAAGCGGTCGCGCACGTCGTACAGCGCATCGAGCACCGCGAGGTAGCTTTCGCCTGGCACGCAGTAAGCGGTGTCAGCGCCGTGAGTCAGCAGGGCATCGACCAGCGCGCGGGCGCCGGTGGGGTGGGCTTGGGTCATGAACGCTCCGTCAGTGGCGCAGTCGTGGCGCAGGTGGCGCAGGTGGCGCAAGGTGCGCGCAGTCTGTGCGCTTGGCGGAGCGCTGGCAGTCCGTAAAGTGACGAGAGATTGCGTTCAGGCGTCGCGGCGCTTGACCGACTCAAGCCCCCCGGGGGCCGGACCTGCGGCCCCGGGTTTCGAGCAGACTGCTGCAGCACCCGACTTCCACGCTTGCAGCGCCCATGCGCGCGCTTCCAGGCCTCGTCCGCCGATCAGCCAAGCTTAGTCCTCGGCACTCAGGACGCTGGCGCAACGCGGACACAGGCAGGCCTTGTTGCGAAGCTCGGCGGGAACCCGCGCCAGGGCGCCGGGGCTGATGATGGTCTTGGTGCACCAGCATTCGATGTCGAGCCGCCCGGCCTGCGCGGGCGCACACGAATTGGTACCGCCACAGAGCGGGCACACCGTGTAAGGAAGGGCTTTCATGTCTGCCTTTGCCGAAGAGATCGCGGCGGGCGCCGCCGCAGGCTTTGCCTTGACACTCGAGCGACTCAAACTCAACCCGCTGTATCAGCGACGGCTTGCAGCCCGAGCCAGGCCAGCACGCCGCGCGCCGCTGCTCGCCCGGTTGCAAAACACCCGGTCAGCAGATAACCGCCGGTCGGCGCCTCCCAGTCGAGCATTTCTCCCGCGCAGAACACACCAGGCAACGCCTCAAGCATCAGCCCGCGGTTCATCGCCTCGAAACGCACGCCGCCGGCACTGCTGATCGCTTCGTCAATCGGGCGCGGTGCCAGCAGCCGAACCGGTAGCGCCTTGATCGCCGCGGCAAGCGCATCAGCGTCGTCGTAGGTATCACGCGACGTGCATTCGCGCAGCAAGCCGGCCTTCACACCAGCAATGCCGACGCGGCTTTGCAGATGGCTTGCCATCGAGCGCGAACCGCGCGGATGGGCCACCTCTGCCCTCACCCGATCGAGTGTTTTGCCCGGTGCAAGATCGAGGTGCAATGTGGCGCTGCCAAACTGGGCGATCGCGTCCCGCAAGGGCGCCGAGAGTGCGTAGATCAAGCTGCCTTCAAGCCCGGTGGCACTGACGACGAACTCACCCTGGCGCTGCCATTCGCGCCCTGACACATCGCGAAAATGCGCCACCACCGCCTTCACCGGTTCCCCGGCAAAACGCTCACGAAAATGCTCGCTCCAGCCCGCGTCGAAACCGCAATTGGCCGGAACCAGCGACGCCACATCCACGCCCCGAGCCCGCAGCCACGGCACCCAGGCACCATCGGAGCCGAGCCGTGCCCAACTGCCGCCGCCAAGCGCAAGCACCACGGCGTCCGCTCGCAGGCTGGTCTCGCCCTCGGGTGTCGAAAGACGCAGGGCACCGTCGGCCCCCCAGCCGGTCCAGCGGTGCCGCACATGGATACGCACGCCCTGCTCGCGCAGGCGGTGAAGCCAGGCGCGCAGCAGCGGCGCGGCTTTCATGTCGGTCGGAAATACGCGGCCAGAGCTGCCGACAAAAGTATCGACGCCGAGTTGGTGAATCCACGCACGCAATGCCTCGGGCGGAAAAGCATCGATGATCGGAGCCATCACCTCGCGGCGGGCCCCGTAGCGGCCGAGGAAGGGTTCGCGCGGCTCGGAATGCGTGATGTTCATGCCGCCCTTGCCGGCCATCAGGAATTTGCGCCCGACCGAGGGCATGGCTTCGAAGAGATCGACCGCTACATCGGCGTGTGACAGCACCTCCGCCGCCATCAGGCCAGCCGGGCCGCCGCCGATGATGGCAACGCGCGGGCGCCTGCCCGCAGCTTCAGTCATCCTGCTGCACCACTCAGCCGTCGGCTTCGTCGCCGACTCCGAGCCGGCTAGCGAGGATCTTGTCGATGCGTTTGCCATCCATATCGACAACCTCGAAGCGCCAGCCACCCCATTCGATCACGTCCGCTGTGTGCGGCAAGCGCCCCAACAGCAGCATCACCATGCCAGACAGGGTGTGGTAGCGCCCTTTGTCTTCCTCCGGCACTTCCTTGAGTTCGAGGCGATCCTTTAGTTCGGGCACCGGGATCAGTCCATCGAGCAGCCAGCTGCCATCATCGCGCTGCACCGCCCAGGCATCATCCACATCGCGCGGCTTGAATTCACCGGTCACCGCTTCGAGCAAATCCTGCAGTGTGACGATGCCCTGCACTTCGCCGTACTCGTCGATCAGGAACACCATCTGCGTGGCCGAGGCCTTGAAATGCTCCAGCAGCTCCATGCCGGTGAGCGTCTCCGGTACGAATACGCAGGGCTGCAGATGTTTCTCGAAGTCGGGCTTTTCGCCGCGCAGCGTCTGCCCAAGGATCTGCTTCGCATGCACCACGCCAACCAGGTGATCAAGGCCGCCACGGCAGACCGGGAAGCGTGTGTATTCGGATTCCGCGAGACGTCGCAGGTTCTGTTCCAGCGGCTGCTCCAGGTCGATGTACACGATGTCGGCGCGCGGCACCATCAGCGAGCCGATCTCACGCTCATCGAGGCGGAACACGTTGCGCACCATTTCGTGCTCACGCGATTCAATTACACCCGACTCGGAGCCTTCCTCGAGCATCAGGTGGATTTCTTCTTCGGTCAGCGTCGGCCCGCCATTGCGATCGATGCCGAACAGCCGCAGCAGCGCGTCGGTCGAAAACGTCAACAAACGGACGAATGGGCGCGTGATCATCGCCAAGCCTTCCATCGGGCGGGCGACGATTCGGGCAATGAGCTCAGGGTTGCTCTGGCCAATGCGCTTGGGCACCAGCTCGCCCACCACGATGGAGATGTA
>JAJZLD010000170.1 GCA_021803785.1 Pseudomonadota bacterium
CTGACGAGCCGCCTGTGTCCGCTGATCCAGGCCCGCAGTAGCCGCATGTTGGGGGTTGGGGCGGCGCTGGCGGCGCACGCCAACGGATCGAGCGAGCTGGATCGCCTTGCGCTGGCTGTCAGTCGTTACTGGGCGGCGCTGGAGGCGGGCGCCTCTGCGGCGTCGGAACACGACCTCAACGCCGGCTATCAGGCGGCTCGTCAGTTGCTGCTGCGCAGCGTGCCGGGCCTTGGCGTGGAGGAGGGGCCTTCGCGCGAACATCTGGCCGCGGTGATCGGCGATCTGCCCCCCGGCGAGGTGCCGATGCGCAGCGTGCCTGTGGCCGGTACCGCATCGCGCAAGATCGCGATGCTACTGATCGCGGCGGCGCTGGTGCGCGAGGGTGCCGGCACCTTCGCGCCCGATTCTCGCCCTTTGCTGGTGATCGAAGACCCGGAAGCGCATCTGCACCCGATGACGCTCGCTGCGCTATGGAGCCTGCTTGAACCGATCCGCCTGCAGAAAATCGTAACAACCCAGTCGGGCGAGCTGCTTGCGGCGGCCCCGCTGGGCGCACAGCGGCGCCTTGTGCGACACGGAGGCGAGGTCGGTGCCTTCCAGGTTGACCCCAGCCGCTTCAAGCCGGAAGAGTTGCGCAAATTCGGCTACCACTTGCGGGTGCGCAACGGGGTGGCCAGTTTCGCGCGCTGCTGGTTGCTCGTCGAAGGCGAAACCGAGTTCTGGGTGTTATCGGAACTGGCGCGCTTCTTGGGCTACGATTTCGGGCAAGAGGGCATCGCCTGTGTTGAATTCGCGCAATGCGGCCTCGATCCGTTGATCAAGATGGCGCAGGCGCTTCGTATTCAGTGGCATGTGCTCGCTGATGGAGACCGCTCGGGCTTGGCCTACGGCGAAGCGGCGCGCCGCCACCTCGGCAGCGATCCGCTCGCCGAGCGGCTGACCTTGCTGCATGAGAAGGATATCGAGCACTGCTTCTGGAGCCACGGCTTTGACTCGGTTTACCGCCACGCCGCGGGCGCACCGCCAACTGCGTCCGGCACCCCGCATAAGGTGATTGATCGCGCGATTGGCCGGCATTCCAAGCCTGGCCTCGCCTTCGCAATTCTCGCGGAAGTCGCGATCCGCGGCCCCGCCAGCATCCCGCCGCCGCTTGCGGGAGTCATCGCCACCTGCGTGCGACTTGCTCGCGAATCGCCGCGTCGCGCGCTGGCGGGGGAGCGTCATGCAGAACCGGCTCGTCATCCGAAAAAATTCGGCAAGAGGCATCTTCATCACCGCGGCCACGAAGCCTGAGGGTCTTGTGCGCCACAAAGCGGGTTGGCGCCTTGCGCTTACCAGGAGTTTGGCGTTGGTCTATCCGCTGTCCAAGTAATGTTCGGCTCGACGTGGCGCCGCAATGGTCTTTGGTGAAGGTCTGTCGCTGCCAGGCATGGATGTATTGTTGTCGATCGAGGCCGGCGCGCATTTGATTGGCCCGAGCTGGCGAAGTGGCTTCCGCTTGGCGCGCTGGACCACGTCGTCCAAACGGATCCGGGCGCATGGGGGGGCGTGGGTTCGTCTGTCGCGGCTTTGCGGAAGCGGCCGCGGTGGCTGCCGGGAGATTGCTCCAGTCGGCTTGAGTCGTGCCCCTGGCGGGCGGACAATTCGTCATGCAGGCGCTCAGAGCTGAGTGCTGGGGCCGAGGGGGTGTGCGATGGTCAGCGTACGATTTTGCGGCGCAGTCGGTGAGGTGACTGGTTCGGGGTACTGGCTTGAGACCGAACAGGCGCGGGTGTTGGTCGATTTCGGCATGTTCCAGGGCGGACGTGACATCGAAGGCCGCAACCGCGTGATCGAGCCGGTGGAACCTAAACGATTGGTCGCCGGCGTGCTGACGCATGCCCATGTCGATCACTCTGGTCGTCTGCCATTGCTCGCTGCGCATGGCTCGCGGGCGCCGATCTATGGCACGCCGGCGACGCTCGAACTGGCTGAGGTCTTGTTGCTTGACTCGGCCAAGATCGCCGAGGAAGACACCAGTCGCGCCAACCGCAAGCTGCGGCGTGCCGGGCGGCGCGAGCAAAGCCCGCTCTACACGGTAGACGACGTCGAGAGCCTGGTTCGCCGATTCGTTGCGCTGCCCTACGGCGAGCAGCGGGAAATCGCGCCGGGCGTGGCGATCCGCCTCTTCGACGCCGGTCACATCCTTGGCTCATCCACTGTTGAGATGCAGATCGCTCGGGAAGGCAAGCCGCCGCTGACGGTGGTGTTCTCCGGCGATCTCGGCGCGCGCGATACGCCGATTTTGCGGGACCCCGAAACGCCACCGCGAGCCGATGTCGTGTTTCTCGAGTCCACCTACGGCGACCGCAGCCGGCCGCCGCGTGCCGATACGCTGGCGAGCTTCCACGCACTATTGCGCCGGGCCGTGGCTGAGCACCGGCGCATGATCGTGCCGGCCTTCGCGGTAGGGCGCACCCAGGTACTGCTGTACGAGCTGGCGCAAGCCTTCCGTGATGGCATCGTGCCGGCGTTCCCGGTGTTCCTCGACAGCCCGATGGCTGCGCGTGCCGGCGCGATCTACGCCCGCCACGGCGAATTGCATGATCTGGAGGCCAAACGGCTCGGACGTCGAGGCCAGCTGCCGGACACGCTGCGGGTGGTTGATTCATCGGCCGAATCGCGCTTGCTGAATGTCAGCGGCGAGTTCTGCATGATCATGAGCGCGGCAGGCATGTGCGAAGGGGGCCGCGTGCTGCACCATCTGCGCCATAACCTGTGGCGCGAGGATGTCCTGGTGATCCTGCCTGGCTACATGGCGCCCGGCACCCTCGGCCGACAGCTCGCTGAAGGCGCGCGCGAGGTCGAGATCTTCGGCGAAACGATCGCGGTGCGTGCTGAAGTGGTACAGCTCGAAGGCTTCTCTGCCCATGCAGACCGCGAAGGCCTGCTCGACTGGCTGGCCCCGCTGGCCGCCGGGCATCCGCGCGTGGTGCTCACGCACGGGGAGGACCCGGCGCGCGCAGGCTTGGCGGCCGCCGTCCGTGCGCGCTACGGCATCACCGCTGAGACGCCGGTGGCCGGTGCGGTGCTGACGCTGGACTAGGCTTCACCCAAACGCGCGATCTCTTCCGATTCCACCGCGCCTGGCGCCGGGCCCTTGCCGAGCGCGCAGCGAAGCATTGCCCGTGCCACAGCCACCGCGCTGATGGGGCGATAACGCCGTAGCGGCCCCAGCATCAAAGGCGCGACAGCGCGGCCGAATACCAAGGCCACGCGTTCACCCGGGCGGGATTCGGTGCGATCGCCATCAAGCAGGGACGGCCGCAAACACCACAACGCGGGCAGGTGAAGGTTCGCAAGATCGCGCTCCGTCTCGCCCTTGGTTCGGTTGTAGAACACTTTGGACGCCGCATCGGCGCCAAGCGCCGATATCAGCAGGAAGCGCTGCACCCCCACTTTTTTTGCGAGCTGGCCGAGTGCGAGCGGATAGTCGTGATCGACGGCGCGAAAGGCCGCCTGCGAGCCAGCTACGCGGATCGTTGTACCGAGACAACAGAAAACGTCATCCACCCGCAAGTCTGGCGCTTCCGCAGGCAGGGCAGAAAAATCGACGATCTGCTCGTGCAACTTCGCATGCTGCAAGCCGGTGGGGCGCCGCACCAGCGCGACCACACGGCCATATTCGGGCGATGCGAGCAGCATTGCGAGCAGCTCGCGGCCAACTAGGCCCGTCGCTCCTGCGATCAGTGCCGTACGTGTTTGTGGTGTTGGCATCGGCAAGTGCTTGATACAAAACAATCCTGCATGTGGGTGCAGGCGATATATAATTGATAACGATTCGCGTTGGCGTTCTTCTCCGAAACGCCGCCACGGCTGATCCACCCGATTCTGCAGGTAGCGTACATGACACATTGCACCAATGACACGGCCACGCTGGACCGTCAGGCCGCCGCGGCGGCAGACGGCGCCACGCCAGGGGTCTTCGCCCTTGTTGGCAACCCGAACGTCGGCAAGTCGGTGGTGTTCCACCGGTTGACCGGCACTTATGTGAATGTGTCGAACTACCCGGGGACGACGGTCGATGTGTCACGCGCCTCGGCCCGCTTCGAACGTGGCGCCGAAGTGCTGGATACGCCCGGGGTCCTGGCCCTGCCGGCCCGCTCGGACGACGAGCACGCGACGATGCGCGCGTTGCTGCACGAAAATCTGCGTGCTTTGGTGCAGGTGGGTGATGCGAAGAATCTGCGCCGCACGCTGGCGCTGTCGCTCGTCTTTGCCGACTTGGGTTTGCCCTGGGTGTTGGCGCTCAACATGGCGGACGAGGCGCGGGCGCGCGGCGTTGGCGTCGATTTGCAGGGCCTCTCGAAAGCGATCGGTGCGCCGGTGATTGAAACGGTTGCCACCAGCGGCGAAGGCCTGCAGCGCCTGCCGGAAGCGCTCAAGCATGCATACGCCAGCCAAGGGCCGGCGCATCGCTTCCGCTACCCGGATGCGGTCGAAACGGTCGTGATCCAGGCGGCGGACTGGATTAGCGCACGGCTACCGAAGACCCCGCTGGCGCCACGCGGCCTCGCGGTGCTGTTCCTCGGCCGTGATGCAGAAGTCGAACGCTGGCTCGCTGCACATCTGGGGGCTGAGGCGCAAGAGTTGATTGCTTTGCGCGAGGCCGCCGAGTCGGCCAGTCCCGAACCCCTGTCCACCGCTTTGGCGCAGGCTCGCGCGGCGGAGGCTGATCGCCTTGCTGGCGCTTATCTGCGGAAGGAAGTGCCGAAAGCCAAGCTGCTCTCGACGCGGCTCGGGCGGCTTGCGGTGCACCGCATCTGGGGCTTGCCGATTCTGTTGCTGGTGCTGTTCGCGGTGTATGAATTCGTGGGCGTGTTCGGCGCGAGCTTCCTGGTCGGTCTGACCGAGAAGAATCTGTTCGGTGAAATCCTGAACCCGGCGATGGAGGGTTTCGTTCGGGCGCATGTGCCGTGGCAATGGGTTGCCGACCTGATGGTCGGGCAGTATGGGCTGTGGACGATGGGCATGACTTACGCGCTCGCCTTGATCCTGCCGATCGTCACAACCTTCTTTCTCGCCTTTGGGGTGCTGGAAGATTCGGGTTACTTCTCGCGCCTGTCGGTGCTGGCGAACCGCGCGTTCTCGCTGATCGGCTTGAATGGCCGCGCGGTGCTGCCGATGGTGCTGGGGCTTGGCTGCGTGACGATGGCCACGCTTACGACGCGCATCCTGCACACCAAGCGCGAACGCGTGATCTCGACCTTCCTGCTCGCGCTGGCGATTCCGTGCTCGGCACAACTGGGCGTGGTGATGGGCATGCTGTCGGGCATTTCCTTCTCGGCCACACTGATCTGGCTCAGTTCGGTCGTGCTGGTTCTGCTGACCTCCGGCTGGCTCGCGGCGAAGCTGATCCCGGGCCGCCGCATTCCGCTGGTCACCGAGATGCCGCCGATGCGCATGCCGGTGATCGGCAACGTGATGAAGAAGACCGCGGGCCGCCTGAAGTGGTATCTGGTTGAAGTGATCCCGCTCTTCCTGTTTGGCACGCTGTTGATGTTCGTGTTGGATCGCGTGGGCGCGCTGCCGTGGATCATCGAGAAGGGCGAGCCGCTGGTGACCGGCTGGCTCGGCTTGCCGAAGGAGGCGAGCGCGGCGTTCGTGATGGGCTTCCTGCGGCGCGACTTCGGCGCCACTGGCCTGTTCGCGCTTGGCCACCAGTTGTCGCCGCTGCAGACGGTGGTCGGCATGATCACGATCACGCTGTTCGTGCCGTGCATTGCCAGCGTGATGATCGTCATCAAGGAGCAGGGCGGCAAGATCGCCGCTGCGATGCTGGGCCTGATCATGCCGACGGCCTTCCTGGTTGGCGGCATCTTCAACATGATCCTGAAGCACTTCTGGTAAGCCGCGATGAGCCCCAACGAAATGCGTCTCGCCGACGCCACCCCCGGTGCCACCGTCCGATTCCGTGGCTTCGATGCCACGCTGGATACCCTGCTGCAGGACCAGTTCCTCGCCTACGGCATTGCCGTAGGGCAGACGCTCAGCGTGTTGCAGCAACGTCCGCTGACGATCATCCAGTGCGACCACACCGAGCTGGCCGTTGAATCGGAGGTTGCCCGCGCGATGGTGGTTGCGCCGGCCTGAGCCAGCGCAGGGGTCAAGGCGTCAGACGCTCAGCAGGCGGAGGTCCGGTGCGCCGGCCAGTTCTTCATTCGATTCGCGCTCACGCGCGATCACGTTGTCCTGCATCGATTTCGGCATTGCTTCGAAGCGCTTGAAATCGTGCAGCCACTGCTGGACTGCGACGAAGGATGAGCCGGCGAGTGTCGGCACATCTTCCGCGACGATGGCAGCGGCGACAGCAGCATCGCCTTGCGGGTTTTCGGCGCCATCCTCATGGCCGGTCAGATCACGTCCGGTGCCGTGGACGAAGGCCTCCAGCGAAAGCTCAAACGCCAGAACACTCCGCTGACGAGCTTTGCGGCCGACAACGTCTTCAGCAATGGCACGACGTACCAGATGGCCGTGCTGACAGGCGATGCTGCGAGCGGGTACCCCGCCACATTGATCGCAGGTATCGCCGCATGACCTGAGTGTTGCATGCCGCGACCGGCCGGAATATCAGGTCCGAAAACGGCGAGCAGTGGGCGGCGAGGGGCGGATAATCCGCCCCATGAACCGCAGCACTGACATCGACGGCCAAGTCGGCGACGACAACACCGGCAGCCACAACGCCTACTATGCGGCCCTCGTCGCGCGTGACAGTCGTTTCGACGGCCGTTTCTACGTTGGCGTGACGTCCACCGGCGTCTACTGCCGGCCCGTGTGCCGCGTACGAACGCCGAAGGCCGCCAATTGCCTGTTCTTTGCGAACCCGGCAGCGGCCGAAGCGGCCGGCTTCCGCCCCTGCTTGCGCTGCCGCCCGGAACTGGCACCGGGGCAAGCCGGTATCGATTCGGCGTCGCGCCTGGCGTGGGCTGCGGCGCAGCGGATTGAGGCAGGCCAGTTGAACGATCAGGGGATCGAAGGGCTGGCGGCCCGGCTCGGGATCACGGACCGGCACTTGCGTCGCATCTTTGCCGACACGTTCGGCGTTACGCCGGTCGCGTACGCGCAGACTCAACGCTTGCTGATGGCCAAGCGTTTGCTGGCGGACACCGCACTCCCGATCACCGAAGTTGCATTGGCCGCCGGATTTGGCAGCTTGCGCCGCTTCAACACCTTGTTCCAAAGCCACTACGGCCTGACACCATCGGATCTGCGACGGGCAAGTGGGGCGCCGGTGTCCGGTGAAGGCCTGCGCTTTGAACTGGCGTTCCGTCCCCCGTTTGATTGGCCCAGGCTGTTGGGCTTTCTCGCCGGCCGCTGTGTTGCTGGGGTCGAGGAGGTTGCGGACG
>JAJZLD010000171.1 GCA_021803785.1 Pseudomonadota bacterium
AGCGAGCCCTACCAGTACGGCACCACGCCGACGCGGACATCCTTCGCATCCAGCGACACCGCATAGGCGAACAGCAGCAGCAACACCACCGGCAGCACGAACGCGATCAGCAGCGTCGAGGGGTCGCGCAGCGCCTGGTAGCTTTCCTTGGTGACCAGGGCGATCAAGCGCCGCAGATCAAAATGGCGCAGGTCGGTCTGCTGTGGTCCATTCCCGTCCTTGTGCTTTGTGGTGCCGTTCATGTGGCGGCCTCCAGCTCGCGGTCCGCCGACTCCACCAGGTGAATGAAGGCGTCCTCCATCGTCGGGTCGGGTCGTTCGGGGCTGACCGCCGAACGTTTGAGCGCGTCGGGCGTATCCAGCGCAATCAGTTGCCCACGCGAGAGCATGGCCACGCGGTCGCAGTATTCGGCCTCGTCCATGAAGTGGGTGGTGACCACGATGGTCACGCCCTTGCGGGCCAGTCCGTTGATGTGGGTCCAGAATTCGCGCCGGGTGATCGGGTCCACGCCCGAAGTGGGTTCATCCAGAAACAGCACGGGCGGCCGGTGCATCAGCGAACAAGCCAATGCCAGGCGCTGCTTGTGGCCCAGCGGCAGGGAATCGGGCGTGGCGGACAGCCAGTCGCCCAGATCGAAGGTTTCGATCATCTCGGCAATGCGCTCGCGCCGGGTGTTGCCTTCCAGTCCGTAGACGCCGGCCGAGAATTCCAGGTTCTGCTGCACCGAGAGCAGGCCGTAGAGCGAAAACTTCTGCGCCATGTAGCCGAGCCGGCTCTTGGCTGCGCCGGTGGCGCGGCGCAGATCATGGCCCACCACATGCGCTTCGCCAGCAGTGGGTTTCAACAGGCCGCACAGCATCTTGAAGGTGGTGGACTTGCCGGCGCCGTTAGGGCCGAGCAGGCCGAAGATTTCGCCCTTTTGCACCTCGAAGCTGACGTTGTCGGTGGCGGTGAACTCGCCGAAGCGCTTGGTGAGGTTTCGGCACGACACGGCAATGTCGGAACCCAGCTCAACCGGCGGCAGACGCTCGGCCAGCGTCGAAGTGCCGCCGGGGCCGCCACCGAGCAGATCGATGAAGGCGTCTTCGAAGCGCGCGGGCACCTGCGCCAGCTCCACTCGCGCCTGATCGGCCAGGGCCTGGAGCTGCCCTGCGTCCGCGCCCTCGCGCAACACCACGCGCACGCCGGCGCCCTGGATCACGCCATCGCTCACGCTGGGCAGGTCGAGTGCCTGGGTCAGGACCGCTCGGCGCTCGGCACCGACGTCTTCCAGACGGAAACTGCGGCCTTCGAGCTGTGCGGTCAGCTCCTGCGGCGGGCCATCGAACAGGAGCTGCCCTTGGTTCAGCAGCAGCACGCTCTCGCAGCGCTCGGCTTCGTCGAGATAGGCGGTGGACCAGACCACGGCCATGCCTTCATCGGTCAGCGCCTGCACCATGCGCCACAAGTCCTGGCGGCTGACCGGGTCGACACCCACGCCCGGCTCGTCCAGCAGCAGCACCTTCGGCCGCGCCATGAGCGCACAGGCAAGGCCCAGCTTCTGCTTCATGCCGCCGGAGAGCTTGCCGGCCAGGCGTTTGGTGAAGGGTCCGAGCCGCGTGAAGTCCAGCAGATCGGCAAACAGATCGGCGTTGCGGTCCGCATCCATGCCGCGCAACTGCGCATACAGGCGCATGTTCTCGATCACCGTCAGGTCTTCGTACAGTCCAAAGCGTTGCGGCATGTAGCCGCTGACGACGTGAATGGCGTCGTTGTCCTTGACCACGTCATAGCCTGCCAAGGTGACGTGGCCGGCGTTCGGCACCAGGAGGCCGGCCAGAATCCGCATCAGCGTCGTCTTGCCAGCGCCGTCGGGGCCGACCAGACCGGTCAACCGCCCATAGTGGATGCGCGCGCTCAAGCCCCGCAGCGCCTTTATGTCGCCGAAATGCTTGTCCACGCCCTCGATGACGACGGCAGCGTCTTCGCCCGCACCCGCAGGCACGGCGGCGATAGCAGGGCTTGCCTGCATTTCAACGCTCCCCCGCCGGGATACGGGTGCCGGCTTTCGCATCGACCTCGATCGTCACCGGCATGCCCTGGCGCAAGGCACTGTCGCTGTCGGCTTCGTCGATGACGATGCGCAGGCGGTAGACCAGATCCGTGCGCAAATCCGTCGTCTCCACCGTCTTGGGGGTGAACTCGGCGCGCGGCGAGATGAAGCCGATCTGGCCGCGATAGACCTTCTCTGATGAATCGCTTTTGACGCGCACCACAGTACCGGGCGCGATGCGCCCCAAGTCCGACTCGCCCACGTAGGCGCGCACGTAAACCGGCTTGTCCAGGCTCAGGCTGTAGACCGTGCTCTGGCTTGCGACCATGCTGCCGGGCTCCCGCACTCGTGCGATGACGGTGCCGCTACTGGGCGCCATCAACTCGGTGTCCGCCAAGGCTGTCGCGGCTTGCGCTGCGGCAGCCTGTGCGGCCGCAAGGCGAGCTTCTGCCGCGGCGATGTCTTCCTTGCGAAAACCTTCGGATGCTTGCGACAGGGCCGCCTTGGCCGCTTCGACGCCAGCGGCTGCCTGGTCGCGCGCCGTGCGGGCTGCATCGACCGTGCGCTGGCTGCTGGCGCCCGATGCCAGCAGGCGACTCTGGCGCTGGAAATTGCGCTCGGTCTCGGTGGCGAGCGCCTGGGCCTGCCTGAGGGCTTCGCGCGCCTGGGTGATTTCCTGCGGTCGCAGGCCGCGGCGCAGCTTGGCCAGTTCCGCCTGCGCCACCTGCACCTGGGCCTGCGCTGCCGCAAGGGCTTCCCGATACGGCTGCGCGTCGAGCGTCGCCAGCCGCGCACCGGCACTGACGGCATCGCCCTCATCGAAAAACATTTGCATCACGCGCCCGGGCTGACGGAAGGCCAGTTGCACCTCGCGGATTTCGACGTTGCCGTAGAGGCGCAATGCATCTTGTTGTCCATGGTCGCGCGACAACCAGAACGCCAGTGCGCCGCCAAGAGCGAGCACGACGACGGCGATCACGACCCAACGGGTTTTCTTGAAGAGGAGGTTTGGAGTTTTCATCGATGGGTTTCCGCTGGATAAAGGTGCTCAGTGCTCGCGTGCGACCGGCGCATTCGCCGCTGACCGGCGCCAGGCGATGGCCGCTATGCCAGCCCACACCAACGTGCGCAGCGTCATGGCGACCACCGTGCGTCGCTCCCAGGCGCCACCCAGAGCCACATGCACTCCGAAAGCGAGGAACACGAGTGCGGTCGCCACCGTGATGACAATCGCTAACCACGCGGCCCAGCGCCGGCGCATCCACAAGCCGACGCCGGCGACGATGTAGGCGAACCCGGCCAGAAAGTTGAACCAGAGCACGAAGGGCACATAGTGGCCGGCGGCTTGGCGCGCCGCGCCGTCGACAAACAGAACGGCGCCGCCCTCCCGAAGAGTGAGCAGACCGAAGCCGATCGCAAGCAGGGAGATCAGCCAGTGCCAGATGCTGCGTTGTGGATGAGTGGTCATCTTCATGGCCTTTACTTGATCGGGGAAACTCCCAGGCCTTCGTCGTCGTCGTCGCGGCGTGCGTGTGCATTCCGCCGGGCGGTCGGGCTGAGTGTTGAATGACGCGGATTCGCGCTGGAGGCGCAACGCGATCGCATGACCGTGGTGTGCCTCTCGGCTGACCGAGGAACTGCGTGGCGGCAGGATGGAAGGCGTTTCATCGGGTGTGCGTGATGCCACGGAGATAGATGGCAAACACGGCTGGCGCGTCGCGGCGGATGCGTGCTACATCGCCCGCCAGCAACGACTGCATCACCAGCCCTTGAATTGTGCCGATGAACAAGACGACGGCCGCGTCCACATCCAGTTCTGAATGCAGCTCGCTTCGCGCCTTACCGGCTTCGAGCAGTCGACGCAACCGCTCACCATATTGACGGGTCAAGGTCTGCACCATTTGCTTGGGCAGGGTCTCCCCCGGCCGCTGTAATTCGCCGAAGAGCATCCTCGGCACCCCCGGGTGCTCGGCCACGAAGTCGATGTGCGTCTTGAAGATCGCTTCAAGAGCTGCGAGGGGGGACGTAGCACCTTCTGCGGCCTTGTCTACTCGAGCCAGCAGGCGTTCCGCAACCCAGGACATCACCGCCTGCAGGATTGCGTCCTTAGTCGGGAAGTGACGGAACAGTGCTCCCTGGGTCAACCCCATGCGCTGCGCGATGGCCGTGGTCGTGATGTCGCTGGGGTTCTGTTCGGCAGCCAAGTCGACCACTGCCTCGACGGTGGCCGCGCGCCTCTCATCAGCCGGTAGATGCCTGGAGTGTCCGCTCATTGCTTGCATCCCAAAAAGTGAGTAATCTATTAATATCTTACCACTGTGCAGCCAGACCGCAAGAGGGGAAGCACGAAAAAGAGGTCTCGATGAACAGCAGAACTGCTATCTCAGACGGCTGCCAACGGTCGATTTCTGGCGGGCGCAAACGTCGCCCTCCGCACCTCATTGGCGGAAGGGCGCCGGCACATCGCAAGCCTGGCGGGGCGTAAGTGGGCGGGATGTGGATGGAGATGCTGGCGCCCGAGAGGCCGAACCAGAAGAAGACGAACAGGAGGTGGCCTTGGATTTCAGATTGCTACGCTATTTCGTTGCAGTCGCGGAAGAGCTGCATCTCGCCCGCGCGGCCGAGCGTCTCGGGATCGAGCAATCTCCCGTATCGCGAGCAATGCGCGACCTGGAAAGCCAGCTTGGCGTGCAGTTGTTCGACCGCAGCACCCGCCTGACGCGGCTGACCTGGGCCGGCCAGGTGTTCCTAGGCGAATGCCGACGCGTGATGGCCACCGTGGAGCAGGCAGTCAAGAGTGCCAAGGCGGCGGCACAGGGCTACCAGGGCCATCTGCGCATCGCGATCTGCGACGGCCTGGCGCAGCCCCGCATCGCCACCTTGCTGGCACGCAGCCGCGAGGAGGAGCCCGAGATGGAGATTCGCGTCTTCGAGCTGCCGTTCGCGCAGCAGCTCAAGACGCTGCACGACGATCTGCTGGACATCGGCTTTGCGTTGTCAAACGCGGTACATGATGGCCTCGTCGCCGAGCCGGTGTGGACCGATCCGCTGTCGGTGATCGTGCCCGCACGCCACCCCTTGCTGGCACACGTGCAGGTGCCGCTGGCCGAAGCCCTGAAGTTCCCGCTGGTTCTGTGCCATCCCGAATCGGGATCGGGCTGCCGCCATCAGATTCAAGCGCTGCTGCAGGACGCAGGCACGCCGCTCAAGCTGGTCGATGAAGTGACCAGCCTGGGCGTGATGCTGACCTTGGTCGGTGCCGGCTACGGCATCGGCTTCGCCATCGCCTCGCAGGTGCAGACGCTACAGCGCCCGGACATCTCCATTCGTCCCCTGGCCGGCACCCCACCGGTGCTCTATACCTACCTGCTGCGCCGCCAGGGCGAACCCTCGGAGCCCATGAAGCGGTTCATCGAGCGGGCGAAAGGCGGGCGGGACCGCGCCTGTCGATGATGAGTCAATCCTTTGAGGACGCAGCTCACCTGTCCGTTGCGGCCTGTGGCGTGATGTGCCAGTGGACAGATAGACTTCGGTATGAAATCCGATGCTCTGGCTGTTAGTGGATGTGCTTGGCTCGCTTTGGATCACCCGCAACGGCCTGCGTTGACCAGGCCGAAGACTTGAGTCCACAATCGAGTCCATTCCGTGACGCTTGGATCGGAAAAGACGTTCGTAATAAACGAGTTAGCGACCGGGTGCTGTTCCCATCGCCCGCTCCACTCCACCTCGAAATCCCCTTTCAAGTTCAGCCGTTTAGCGTTGGCTCGCCCATCTCTGCCAACGGGTCTGTGCCTGTTTTGTGCCATGAGTGTCCGGCGCAAGCACTCGAAACCCTCAACGGTCTGTTCCAGGCCGCCAGGCGCCGCGCTCGCGGCTTTGCCAGCTTCGACACCATCACGACCGTCATCTTCCTGATCGCCGGCAAGCTCGACTTCGCCGCCGCCAACCCTCATGCCCAGCAACCCACTCAAAATTCAGTAGAGCCTTTATTGAATTTCAGCCCAACCGCGCACACGCACGCCGCGGCAGGCCGGAGGCTTTGAATCCCGAATAGGAAGGTCGGCTATGTAGATTGGTGCGCCTCCAAGCCATGATGCGGCGTTACGCAGCTCATGCCTGAGCAACAAACACTTCACTGCGCGGCATGCGGCTCAACGCGGTGTGCGAACCGGCACCACGACCGATTTGCCCTGCCGTATCACGGTGAGCTGTACCAGCGGTGCGCCGCGGCGGTCGTCGAGCAGGGCGAGCAGCTTGTCGACCGATTCGATCGGCTTGCCATCCACCGCGGTGATCACGTCACCGATGATTACCGAACCATTCGCAGTGAAGCCCACGCCGCGCAGGCCGGCCGCCTCGGCGGCGGAGCCACGTTCGACCTTGACGACGAACACGCCGCGCATGTCAAACATGCGGGCGAGACGTGCGTTGATGCGCTCATCCAGCTCCAGGCCGAGGTTGGGGCGCTCGTAACGACCGCTGCGGATCAGCTCCGGCACCACGCGGTTGACGATATCGGCGGGCACCGCGAAACCGATGCCGGCGCTCGCCCCGCTGGGGCTGTAGATCATCGTGTTGATACCGATCAGCCGGCCTGCCGAATCGAGCAGTGGGCCGCCGGAGTTGCCGGGGTTGATCGCGGCATCGGTTTGGATCAGATGGTGGATCGCGCGCCCATCGTCTTCACCCAAGGAACGATCCAGCGCAGAGACGATGCCGCTGGTGAGCGTCCAGTCCAGGCCGAAGGGGTTGCCGATCGCGAACACCTTCTGCCCGACGCGCAAATCGCCACTGCTGCCGAGCGGAATCGGCGCGACCCGCTTATCACCGAGCTTGATGCGCAGCACCGCGATGTCGTGCTCGGGGCTCGCGCCGACCAGCGTGGAGCGGTAGTCCGTGCCGTCGGCGAGCCGCACCGTCGCTTCGCTCGCACCCTCGATGACGTGGTAGTTGGTGACGACGTAACCGGATTCGTCCCATAGAAAGCCGGAGCCACTGCCCTTTGGCACGGTCATCACATTGCGGGTCCACAGGTCGCGTACCCGTTCGCGCGTGGTGATGAACACCACCGCGTCGCGGCTGCGCTCGAACAGGGCGATGGTGGCCTTTTCGTCCGCCTGCAATTCACCGCGGGGGATGACGGCTCGCGGCGTGGCTGCGTTGCCAGCCACGCGCGCCAGCAGATCGGGGGCACCCATCGTCGCAGCCGAAGCGAGCACGGCGCCTGCAAGCAACCGGCCCCAACGCTGCAATCCTTGGTTTCGCTGCCCTGCCATGTGCATTCTCCCGTGCGGGCTGCGCCCCTGCGCGCGCCTGATCGCGTGTGATGTGGCGGCACACCGTGCGAAC
>JAJZLD010000172.1 GCA_021803785.1 Pseudomonadota bacterium
CGCCCACTGCTGGCGTGCGAGCCGTTCGGCCGTGGTGCCGCCACCCGCGCCGCTGCCGACGATGACGACATCAGCCTCCAGCGTGAGGTCCTTGTCGAGTGCCGCGCCGTCGATATGCCGGTCGCGCCACTTTCCGGCAAAAGCATCGCCGATCGGATCGGGCAACTGATTGTGCTGCGCACTGTTCGGGAGCGTGCTCATGGATTCAGCTTCAGTGAGGGCGGGCCGCTGTAGCCGCAGTCCGCGAAATGTTCGGGGTTGCCATACCAGACGCCGAAGGTGAGATCGTGCAGCCCGCCGTAGGCCTGCTGCATCAATGCGAGCGAATGATCACGCCAGCGCGTGATGATGCCGGCGGCACGTTGCGGATCGACCTGCGCCCAGCCCGCCAGGGAGCCGGCCGCGAGCACGCGCCCCGCCTGACGAGCAAGCAGGCCGAACAGCTTGCGCATGTCGTCGCGCACCCGCGGCGGCATGCCCATCAGAGCGGTATCGATACCCCGCAGCAGCGTCAGTGTCTCGGCCGTCGCCTTCCCGGCATCCGCCGGCCATGCACCGGCCAGCATCGCAGGCGCCAGCGCCGCGAGGATCGCGCGGTCTTGCGCAGTCAGAAAACCGTAGCGGTAAGCATCGTCTTCCAGCGCGGCACTATCGGGCCACGCGCCCGCAACGCCCAGCGCGGTGGCGATGCCGGCACTGAGCCCGAGAAACAGGAAACGACGTCGTGATGCGTTGATGCTCATGGTGCAAAGGCCTAGTCCCATCCTTGCGTTTCTACCCGTCCAAACACGATTACTCTTGCGATTGGACGCCAGCGGCCCCGACGGAATTCCACAAACGCGGAGCCGCAACTGACTCAGCGCAACATCAGCTTGATCAGTTTCTCCGCCAGCGGTTTGCCGAAAGGGGGGTGGAGAATCGCCGAACCGTTGAGCGCCGCCTGTCGGAACACCGCCCGCTGCTGCGAGAAGGTCTTGAAGCCCTCCGGCCCGTGATAGCGCCCCATGCCGGACGGGCCGACACCGCCGAAGGGCATGTCGTCCTGTGCGATATGGAGGATGCAGTCGTTCACCGTGACGCCACCGGAGGCCGTGCGATCGAGCAAGGACTCGACGCGACCGCGCTGGTCGTCGAACACATACAGCGCCAGCGGGCGATCACGCTCGTTGACGTAGGCGATCGCGTCATCCAGCGCGTCGTACGGGATCACCGGCAGGATCGGCCCGAAGATCTCTTCCTGCATCACCCGCATGTCGGGCGTGCCGTCGAGCAAGACCACCGGCGCCATCTTGCGGCCGCTGATCGCACCGTCGGGCAGCAGCGCTTCGATCCGAGCCCCCTTGCTGCGCGCCTCGTCAAGCAGCGCCTGCAAGCGGGTGTAATGGCGCTCGTGCGCAACACTCGCGTAGTCTGGTGACGCGGCATCGCCGTAAAGTTTTTGCGCGAACGACCGCATCGCTGCGACAAATGCCTCTTCCTGCCCGCGTGGCAGCAGCACATAGTCTGGCGCGATGCACGTCTGGCCGCTGTTCATGGTCTTGCCAAAGCCGATGCGTTGGGCTGCGGTCTTGATGTCAAAGCCCGGCGCCACAATCGCCGGCGACTTGCCCCCCAGTTCCAGCGTGACGGGCGTAAGGTTCTTCGCGGCAGCAGCCATCACGATGCGGCCGACCGGCGTTGAGCCGGTAAACAGCAAGTGATCAAACGGCAAGGACGAAAACTCGGCCGCCACGTCGGCACCGCCCAGCACCACGCTGACCAGATCCGGCGCAAAGGCCTCGCCGATCAGGCGTGCGAACAGCGCGCCGAAGTTCGGCCCGAATTCGCTCATTTTGATCAGCACGCGGTTGCCCGCCGCCAAAGCCCCAACGAGCGGGCCAATCGCAAGGTAGAGCGGATAGTTCCATGGCACGATCACGCCCACCACGCCGAGCGGCTGATAGCGCACCTCGGAACGGCCGGGCAGGAACCATAGCCCGGTGTGCCGCCGCGAGGGCTTCATCCAGCCCGCCACCCTGGCCCGCGCATAGCGGATCGCTTCGAGACTCGGGAAGATCTCGATAAGCCGCGTCTCGGTGTGCGAGCGGTGGCCGAAATCAGCGCAGATCGCCTCGCAGATGGCCTGCTGATTGTTCTTCAGAAGCAGCGCAAGACGGTCCAGATTCGCGCGGCGCGCGGCGGCATCGGGCATCGGCTCGCGCGCAAACGCGCTGCGTTGCGCCGCAAACGCAGCAGCCAAGCTGGTTTGCGGCAGATCGGCGAGATTCATGCTTGTCTCCTCGGCGGCTCTGAATTGGATCAAGTCCGGCCGCTCATATCAGTACGGTACGGTATGGAGCCGTAAAACGGAAGTGCCAACTAAACGCTTAGGGATCACAGCCTAATCCATGCAAGAAGATTTGCTCACCGTTCGCAGTTTGTGTGCCTCGGGGCCATCGGCTAGACTCGATGCGTTTTCTTGCCACGGCGGCCAACCGCTGCGAGGGATGTGCGCCGAGTGCGCCCCCCTTTGCACCCCAAGACTTGCGCGAGCCTCGGCTCGACGCGCCGCCCCGAATCTGCTGGAGGAATCCTTCTCGTGTTCACCACCCGCTCGCGCGCCGTTGCGCTCGCCACGCTGACTTCGCTCGCCCTCCTTGCCGGCTGTGGCAGCAGCAACGACAACAAACCGGATGCGCCGACCAACTTCAAGGTCTACCCCGGCGATGGTCAGGTCACGATCACTTGGGACGATCAGAGCGCCACGTCCGATCTGCGTTACTGGTTGTTCAAGGCACAGGCAGAGAACGCCACACGGGGCGACTACCGCAACTACCCGGAAGCGGCGATCATCGCGCCGGTCACCTCGCCATACGTTCTGAGTGGCCTGACTAACGACAAACCCTACTCGTTCTTCATGAACGCCACGCACGGCAACGGCCCTGCCGGCGGCGAGACCCAGACCGTCGGAAACGTTATTCCGCGCCAATCCGGTTCGGTCTGGACAGCCAACGTTGCCGCGGGTGCTGGCAATTTGAACCACGTTTCCTTCGCCTACGGTCGCTTCCTTGCCGTCGGCGACAGCGGCGCCGTGCAAATCGGCGAAGTGTCATGGTCGACCGGAACACCGGTGCTGACTTGGGCGAGTGCAGGTACTGTTCCCGCACTGGCCGGCACCGCCACGACGCAGCCCAAACTTTACGGCGCCGCCTATAACAGCACGGCCTCGCGGACGGTGATCGTCGGCGACCTAGACGGCAATGGCAAAGCTGCGATCTGGACAAGCGACGGTTCGTCCACGAATTATCTTGACCAATGGGTCGCCCGCACCTCGAACACCACATCGGCCCTGCATGGTGTTGCGCTTGGCAGTGCCGGCTTCGTCGCCGTGGGCGACAGCGGCGCGATTTCAATCAGCGCAGATGGTGTGACATGGACGGCGTACCGACTTACGGTGGATACCGCTGCAAACACCGCCAACAACGCCACTGACCGGTACATCGCGTCGACAAGCGCTTCGGCGGACGCCACGATCAACCTCAAGTCCATCAGTGTGCTCAACGGCACGTATTACGCGGTTGGCGACAATGGATGGATTGTTACCAGTTCCGACGGTATCAGCTGGCGCAAACACGCCATCAGCTCCAGCACCCCAGCGAACCTGACATCCGTCACGTACGGCTACTACAACGAGGCGATCTATCTCGCTGTTGGCAGCGGTGGCAAGGTCTATCGAAATACCGATCCGAGCACGAAACCGTGGGAGGAGATTGCCGTTCCTGGCATGGGCGACATGAAGGCCGTGGCGCGTGGTTCGCGTTTCATGGCGGTCGGCACAGGTGGTCAGGCTTGGGTGAGTAGCGATGCCAAAACATGGGTCGCCACCAGCACTGGAGCGAATGAGAACAGTGTGATGTGGTATAGCGGCGGCTACATCGCAGTGGGTGATGGCGGCAACGTGGCGACGTCATACTAATCCGCAGCGCTTGAAAGCAAACGGCCCGCAAAAGCGGGCCGTTTTTCATTTGGGCTGGCAGGCAACGATCCGCCGACTTGAGCGCCCTCCGCGGCGACTATACAGCTTCGAACAGCCCCGCCGCCCCCATGCCAGTGCCGATGCACATCGTCACCACGCCGAGCTTGGCGTCGCCACGCTTCATTGCCGACATCAGCGTCGCAACGCGGATCGCGCCGGTAGCGCCGAGCGGGTGGCCCAGCGCGATGGCGCCGCCGAGCGGGTTCACCTTGGTCGGGTCGATGCCCAGATCGCGGATCACCGCCAAAGCCTGCGCGGCGAACGCTTCGTTGAGCTCCCACCAGTCGACGTCGCCCTGCGCCACACCGGCGTGCTTGAGCACCTTCGGGATCGCGGCGATCGGGCCGATGCCCATGAGCTCCGGCGGCACGCCGGCGACCGAGAAGCCACGGAAGCGTGCGATCGGCTTGGCGCCGGTGCGCTTCACGGCGGCTTCAGACATCAACAGCACCGCGCCGGCACCGTCCGACATTTGCGAGCTGTTGCCGGCCGTAACCGAGCCGCGCGCAGCGAATACCGTTTTAAGCTTGGCAAGCCCTTCGATCGACGAATCCGGGCGTGGCCCCTCGTCGTTCTCGAAAATGCGCTCGACAACCTTGATGGCGCCGCTATTGAAGTCCGGCAGGCGTTCGCGCACGAGGTAAGGTGTGATCTCGTCCTTGAACTTGCCGGCCGCAATCGCGGCACAGGCCTTCTGGTGCGAAGCGACGGCAAAAGCGTCCTGGTCTTCGCGCGATACGCCGTACTTCTGCGCAACCTTCTCGGCGGTCAGGCCCATGCCGAAGGCGATGGCGCGGTTCTCGTCGGTGCTGGCGAAAGCCACCGGGTTGATCGACACCTTGTTGCCCATCATGGTCGGCATGACGGTCATCGACTCGGTGCCGGCACCAATGGCGATATCGCATTCGCCGATCATGATCTTCATCGCCGCATCCGCCACGGCATTGACGCCGGAGGAGCAAAAGCGGTTGATCGTGATCGCCGGAACCGAGTTGGGAAAGCCTGCGAGCAGTGTGCCGATACGGGCCACGTTCATGCCCTGCTCGGCTTCCGGCATCGCGCAGCCGACCACCACGTCGCCGATCTCGCTGAGATCGAACGCGGGAACCTGCTTCACGACTGCGGACAGCACATGGGCCAGCATGTCATCGGGGCGCACGTTTTTGAAGGCGCCGCGGCGTTTGGCCACCGGCGTGCGCGTGGCGGCAACAATGTAGACGTCCTGAATCTGACGGGTCATATCTGTTCTCCTTGGCGTACCGCTCAGTTACGCAGCGGCTTGCCGGTTTCGAGCATGTGCGCGATGCGCTGCTGAGTCTTCTCGGTCTTGAGCAGGTCGACGAACTGGGCACGCTCGACATCGAGCAGCCACTTTTCGGAGACCAGCGACCCGGACTCGATCTCGCCGCCGCACAGGGCGACAGCGGCAGAGCGGGCAACCTTGTAGTCGTGGGCGCTGATCATGCCGCCCTCGAGCATGTTCACCAGCATCATCTCGAGCGTGGCGATGCCGTTGCGGCCAGCAACCGGGATGCCGGCCGGCGACAGCGCCGGGCGCCATGCCGATTCGTGCATCGCCAGCGCGTTTTTGCGCGCCACATGCAGAATTTCGTTGGCGTTGAACACCACCACGTCGTCCTGCTTCAACAGGCCCAGCTCCTTCGCGTTCTTCGCGCTCTTGCTGACGTTGGCCATCGCGATGGTGGTGAACACCGACTGCAGGAAGTTCATCACATCGTTGGTCGCGGTGCGGGCGGCCGCCTGGGCCGAGCGGATCGCGAATTCCTTGCAGCCACCGCCGGCCGGGATCAGGCCGACGCCGGCTTCAACGAGGCCGATGTAGCTCTCCAGCGCCACCACGGCGCGCGGCGAGTGCATCACGAACTCGCAGCCACCGCCCAGTGCCATGCCGGCCACCGCGGTGATCACCGGCACCTTGGCGTACTTGATCGCCATCGAAGTCGCTTGGAAGTTGGCCACCACCTTTTCGAGCGTGGCGAAGTCGCCCGCTTCGAGCACCGGCTTGATCTGCTGCAGGTTCGCGCCCACCGAGAACGGGGGCTTGGGTTGCCAGATCACGAGACCATCGTAGTCGCACTCAGCGCGCTTGATCGCTTCCTGCACGCCGTCGAGCACGTCGGCGCCGACCGCGCACATCTTGGACTTGAACGAGAGGATGGGGACGCGCTTACCGTCCTCGTCATCCGTGGTCCACATGCGCACGCCTTCCGATTCCCAGATCGTCGTGCCACGCTCTTCGGCTTCACCGAAGACGCGCTCGGGGAAGATCTGGCGGCTATACACAGGCAGCGCCGAGCGGCCCTGAATGGCCTTGGCGGACGAGGAGTACGACCCGGCGGCTTCGTGCACACCGTCGCGTTCAAACACCCAGCCAGGCAGCGGCACGCTGGCCATGGCCTTGCCTTCGGCGATGTCGGCAGCGATGGCGTCCGCAATCGCTCTCCAGCCCGCAGCCTGCCAAGTCTCGAACGGGCCTTGCTGCCAGCCAAAGCCCCAGCGCATGGCGAAGTCAATGTCACGCGCGTTGTTGGCGATAGTCTCCAGATGCACCGCGACGTAGTGGAAGATGTCGCGGAAGATCGCCCACAGGAACTGCGCCTGCGGATGGCTTGATGCGCGCAGCTGCGCGAACTTCTCGGCCGGGTTCTTGTTCTTGAGGATCGCAACGACTTCGTCGGCCGGCTTGCCGGTCGAGTCACGATAATCCTGCACCGCCAGATCCAGCACCTGGATCTGCTTGCCCTGCTTGCGGAAGATGCCGGCCTTGGTCTTCTGACCCAGCGCGCCCTTGGCGATCAGCGCCTGCAGCCACTGCGGCGCGACGTAATACTGCGCCCAAGGGTCGTTGGGCAGGTTGTCGGTCATCGTCTTGATGACGTGCGCCATGGTGTCCAGACCCACGACGTCCGCCGTACGGAAGGTGGCGGACTTCGGACGGCCGATCAACGGGCCGGTCAGCGCATCGACCTCGTCAAAGCCGAGCCCCATGCGCTGGGTGTGGTGCATGACAGCGAGGATCGAGAACACGCCCACGCGGTTGGCGACGAAGTTCGGCGTATCGATCGCGCGAACGACGCTCTTGCCCAGGGTGGTCGTCAGGAAGGCCTCAAGGTTATCCAGCAGCGAGGCATCGGTGCCCTTGCAGGGGATCAACTCCACCAGCGACATGTAGCGCGGCGGGTTGAAGAAGTGCACGCCGCAGAAGCGCGGGCGCAACGAATCCGGGCAACCCTCGGCGAGCGTGTTGATCGACAGGCCCGATGTGTTGGTGGCGAAGATCGCGTCGGGACGGATGTGCGGTGCGACCTTGGCGTACAGGTCCAGCTAGA
>JAJZLD010000173.1 GCA_021803785.1 Pseudomonadota bacterium
CGCCGAAGATGCCGCCGCAACAAACGGACCGCCTGTCGATCAATCCGGCCTCCTGCGTCAGCCAGACGGAAAGCCGCTTCCTGCGCTGGGGGCTTTGGTCGCTCGTGATCGCCAAGTTCGTGCCCGGGTTCTCGACCGTCGCGCCGCCAATTGCTGGCGCATTGCGCATGCCGCTCCCCGCCTTCCTGTCTGCTGCAGCGATCGGAGCTGCCTTGTGGGCTGGGCTTGCTCTGGCGGCTGGCTCGCTGCTGCGCGACGAGATCGCGCTGCTGATTGGGCTTGCCTTGCGCTACGGCGTGAATGCGCTGGTGATCGTGCTCGCTGTGGTGGCTTTGTGGTTTGCGTGGAAGTTCTGGCTACGGCAGCGTTTCGAGCAGATGGCGCGCATGCCGCACATATCGCCGAAAGCGCTGGGCGAAGCCCTTGCCGCCGGGCAGCCCGTGCGCCTGATCGACCTGCGCGGCGCCACGCTGCGTGCCGAAGGGGGCGAGCTCGACGGTTTCGCCGTGGCCGACTACGAGGCGCTCGACCGTGCGGTGCAGGGCTGGCCACTCGATGCGCTGGTTGTCACGCTGTGTGCCTGCCCGGAAGACGCCGCCGCCGTCTATGCCGCCAAGGAAATCCAGGCTCTCGGCTATCGCAATGTTCGCCCACTCCGCGGGGGCTACGAGGCGTGGCGCGCGTATCTGGCCGCGCAAGGCGGCCGGCGTTTCCGAGGCGACCCGGTTGCTGGCTAGACTGGTGGCCCTTTCCGATTCTCACTGAGCGCAATGAAGCCACTACCTCCGCCCATCACGGCGCCTGAGCAACTCGATGCCGCGCTCCGCACGCAAGGCTTCGTTGCGCTGGATGCCGCCGGTTTGACGGCTTTGAGTGGTGCGACTGCGGCCGGTCTTGCCGCGCTGCAGCCCGGCTGGAACAACCTGCCGCCCGATACCTTCCTGCGCGACGGCGGCCGTTATCGCTTTCGCCGCCACGCCTGCTTCGTACTGGACACCGCAAGCGGTGAGCTGACGCAAAGCCCGCATCGCGCGCACTGGCAGCCGGTGGCCTACAACGCGCTGCACGGCGGTTTGGAGCGCTGGTTCGAACCCGTCGAAACCGCGACGCTCGCATCGCCAGACTGGCACGCTTTGCTGTGCGGTTTGGGGCAGTGGCTGGGGCGCTTTGCGGGCGTGCCGCAATGGTTCATCGAGGCGCACCAGTTTCGCATCGACACCACCGACGGCATCGGCCGCCCGACGCCCGAGGGCGCGCACCGCGATGGCGTTGATTACGTGGCGGTACTACTGGTTGGCCGCGAAGGCATCAAGGGCGGTGAAACGCGTGTGTTCCAAGCCGATGGCCCGCAGGGCATGCGCTTCACGATGACCGAACCGTGGACGACCCTGTTGCTGGATGACGCACGGGTGATCCACGAATCGACGCCGATTCAACCGCTCGCCCAAGGCGGCCACCGCGATACGCTGGTGCTCACCTTCCGCCGCGGCGGCTTCCAGGGGCCGGGCAACGCGTGATCGTTGGCCCGGCGCGCGGGCCGGCTGACTTCGCGACGAAGGCGCGCTCGATCACGTAGTCGCCCGGCGTGCCGATATTCGGCGAGACATTGAAACCGCGTGCGTCGAGCATGTCCGATAGCTCCTTGAGCATTGCCGGGCTGCCGCACAGCATCGCGCGGTCGTGCGCCGGATCAATCTGCGGCAGGCCGATCATCACGAACTGGCCGTTGGTCGCGTACTTGGCCGCGGCCTTGGCTTGTCGCACCATTCACCCGATGAACCTGCGCATTGATCGAATCCACGCTTGGCGCGCCTTGCTTGCGGCACCGCTTGCCGCGGGGGCGCTTGTTGCCTGCGCACCCGCGTTCAAGGCGGGCCCGCTGGCTGACGAGGTCCGCCCGTCGCCCAATTACGGCGTGCGGCGGGTCAGTCTCGTCGTGATCCACCACACCTCCAATGGCAGCGCGCTACCGGCGCTGCGAACGCTGACGAACCCCTTGTCCGAGGTGAGTGCGCACTACCTCATCACGCGTGAGGGCCGCATCGTGCAACTGGTGGAGGAGGGCGAGCGTGCGTGGCATGCCGGTCGCTCGCGCTGGGGTTCGATCAACGACGTGAACTCGGCATCGATCGGCATCGAACTCGACAACGATGGCGTCGAGCCCTACGGCGAGGCGCTGATGGCGGCGCTGTATCGCTTGCTGGCGGATCTGCGCGCACGTCACCAACTCACTGCACTGGCCTTTGTTGGCCATGCGGACATCGCCCCCGGCCGCAAGGTCGATCCCTCCGCGCTGTTCCCGTGGCGGGACATGGCCCAGCGCGGATTCGGCCTGTGGTGCGATGCGCCGTATCCCGAGCCTGCTGCTGGCTTCGATGTGGCGTTGGGCTTGCAGGCGATCGGTTACGACCTCGGCGCGCCCGACGCGGCCGCGTGGTCCTTCGGGCTGCATTACGGTGGCCGCCTGGGGGGGCTGGCCGAACTCGATCCGGCCCATGTTGCTTGCGTCGCCGCCGCAGCGCGGGCCGCGGGCGCGCCTTAGTCGCTGGCGACCTGAAGCGAGTCGCCGGTAGCGTAGAACTGCCCGCCCGCCACGTAGTGCAGCGTGCGCAGGTTCGGATCGGTGGCCTCGTCGAACAGCCAGTGGCCGTCGCGGAACACCCGCGCATCCGCCGAGGCCGCGACGACCTCGCCGAGGAAGAGGTCATAAGCCTTCTCGTTGTGCGGTTCGCGAATCACGCGGCATTCAAGCCAGCCCACGCAACCGGCTACGCGAGGTGCTGCAACCACGGCGGATGGCAGCGTGGCCAAACCGAGTGCGTCGAATTTGTCGCCATCGCGCCCGCTGCGGCCGCCCGCGGCAATCACCTGTGCAGCGATGCCGCGCGCAGGGATATTCAGCACGAACTCGCCCGAAGCTTCGACGAGGCCGCGGGTGAAGGTCTGCTTGTCGATCACGACCGCAACCTTGGGCGGCGAGAAGTCCAGCGGCATCGCCCAGGCCGCCGCCATCACGTTGCGCTGATCGCCGTGCGCGCTGCTGACGAGCGTGACCGGGCCGTGGTTGAGCATTCGGTAGGCTTTGGCGAGATCGACAGGGATGATCATGGTGGCTGCTTACGCGGCTAAATCGCCATTGTCGCGGATCACGGGCGGCGACTGATACACCGCCGACATTCTTGGCGCGATGCGGGCGCCTAGACTGTGGGCGACCTTCTTTGCGGTGCTACCGATGCCGGCCTCTCACCTGTTGCTCGCCCTTGCCGTGGTGTTCGTGTGGGGCACCAATTTCGTCGTGATCAAGCTCGGGCTGCACGAGTTGCCGCCCTTCCTGTTTGCGGCGATGCGGTTTCTGCTCTCTGCGGTGCCGCTGGTGTTCCTGCTCAAGCGCCCCGCGGTGCCGTGGAGCAAGCTGGCGGCCTTTGGCGTACTGCTCGGCGTGGGGCAGTTCGGTCTGCTGTTCCTCGCGATGCAGCACGACATTTCGGCGGGCTTGGCTTCACTGGTAATCCAGTCGCAGGTCTTCTTCACGATCGGCCTTGCGCGTTGGCAACGCGGCGAGCGCTTGCGGCGCGAGCAGGGTATTGCGCTCGCCCTCGCGCTGGCCGGCATCGCGGTGATCGCGGTGCATGTCACCGGCGTGCCGGGGGCGGCGGTAACTGGCACCGGGCTGGCGCTGGTATTGGGTGCGGCGCTCGGCTGGGCGGGTGCCAACACCGTCGCGCGCAGCGTTGGCCGCGTCGATGTGCTCGCCTTCATGGCGTGGTCCAGCCTGTTCGCGGTGCCGCCGCTGTTTGCGCTGAGCGCTGCGGTCGAGGGGCCAGCGTTGATGGCGCAAGCCTTGACCGAGGCCTCCTGGGTGGCGTGGGCTGCGGTGCTGTGGCAGGCCGTCGGCAATACGCTGTTTGGCTACGGCGTGTGGAACTGGCTGCTGGCGCGCCATCCGGCCGCGGTGGTCACGCCTAGCGCCCTGTTGGTCCCCGTGTTCGGCATGGGGGCGGCGAGCTTGCTCGCCGGCGAAACGTTGCCGGCCTGGAAACTCCTGGCGGCTGCGTTGGTGATGACCGGACTGGCGATCAACCTGTTCGGCGATCGTCTGCTGCAGCTGCTTCGAGGTCGTCCGGGCTGAGGCGGCCACCCGGCGACGTGAGCGTCAGTGCCATGCGCGACAGCGCCCGATACACGTCGCCCAGCGGAGCGTCGACCGCCGCAGTGGCGGCCCATTCTGCGAGCACGGTATCGCGGTCGTCGCGCGCAACCGGGCCGGTCAAGGCAGCACGCGGCCCGACGCGATCGAGGTTCGCAAAGGTGCCTTCGACCAGCGGACGTAAGGCAGGCCACGCCGCGTCGCGCGGCACGCCGGCCGCTTCCATGCTGCGCAGCGCCGCCTCCATCAGCGCGACAAGGTGGTTACAGGCGAGTACGGCGCCGGCGTGATAGAGCAACTTTCCGGCGGGGTCGATCGCAAAGCGCCGCGCGCCGATGGCGTCGAAGATCGGGCCGAGCACGGCCAGCGCGGCTTCGTCGCCCTCGCATCCGCAGGCGGTGCCCGCGAAATCTGAAACGGCTTGGTCCGGGCTGGCGAAGCTTCGCAACGGGTGCAGGCTTGCGATGGCGCAGCCGGCTTCACGCAGTGGCGCGAGTGCGCTGCTGGGCAAGGCGCCGCTGCAGTGAAACACGATGCTGCCTGGCGGCATGTGGCAAGCGAGCGCTGCCGCGACCTGCGCGATGGCATCGTCCGGCGTAGCGATCAGCGTGATCGCGGCGGGGCGCAGCGATTTGAAAGCGACGGGCTCGCCAGCGCCGACGAACGCTTGCGTCGCACGGGCGGGTTCTTCGGCACAGTCAATCAGTTGCGCAACACGCACCAGGCCATGTGTGTGCAGCAGCCGAGTGATGCTGCGGCCCAGGCGCCCGCAACCGACGAGGTTGAAGTCCGGTAGGGTGTCTGGCATCAGAAGGGCGCCTCGCTGCGCAAGGCGAGCCGCTCCCCGCTTGTCGGGTGCGGCAGGCTGAGCGCGGCGGCGTGCAGCAACAGGCGCGGCGCCGCGTCGCGATCGGCGGGCAGCGCGTAAAGCGGATCGCCGAGGATTGCGTGACCGATTTCGGCCAGATGAACCCGCAACTGGTGAGATCGCCCCGTCACCGGTTCGAGTTCCAGGCGCGAGCGGCCACCTTCGCGCGCAAGCACCCGCCAGCGGGTCAGTGAGGGCTTGCCAAGCGCATGGTCCACTTTCTGGCGCGGCCGATTTGGCCAGTCGCATATCAAGGGCAGGTCGACCGAACCGGCATCCGCGTCGGGGTCTCCGGCCACGACGGCGATGTAGCGCTTTTCCACCGCGCGGCTCTGGAAAGCAAGGCTTAGCGTGCGGTGGTGTGCGGCGCCGCGCGCCATCACGATCAGGCCCGAAGTGGCGAGATCCAGCCGATGCACGATGAGGGCCTCCGGGTACTCTGCCTGCACGCGGCTCGCCAGGCTGTCCTGCATCGCGTCGCCGCGTCCCGGCACCGAGAGCAGGCCCGCAGGCTTGTTCAGCACGATCATCGTGTCGTCGGCGAAGACGATGTCGAGGCCGCAGTGCGGCGGCGGGTGGTATGGAATCTGATGCGACACGAGCGTGGCGGCGTACGGGCAAGAGCCGGACTCTACCGCAGTTGCGGCGGCGCGGGCTGCGCCCCCGACTTGGCCTTACTTGCCTATGTTGTAGATGCCGCTACCAATGAAGGCGTCCATACCGGGGATGCGTTTCACGTACGCGCTCTTCTTCTCAAGCGCCTTGGTCTGCGGATGCGGCCAGTCGTAGTCGATCCAGCCTTCGCCCTTGCTGCGGGTCATTTCGATCATGTCGCGGATCAGCATCTTGCCGTCAGCGGTCTTCAGGTCAATCAGGTTGGTGTTGCGAAGTTTCGGGTTCGCGCCGTGGGCGATGTTCTTGCCGGTGAAGTCGTACGCGAAGAGGTAGAGGTCGCGATCGTGCCAGGGCTTGCTGCCAGGCGTGCTGAAGTCGGTGAAGGCGGCGTCCGGTCCGGCACTTTTGATGTGGGCCAGCGCCTTGTCGACGAGGGCTTTTGCCTCCTCGCGACTCGCCTTCTCCTGTGCAATCGCTGGGGTATTGGCCGTGAGGGCGACCAGGCCTGCGATCAGGATGTTACGAAAGATCTTCATTTCCCCTCCTTTGCGGAACGTTGCGTGGAGCCCGCCGGGCTCTGCTGCGTTAACGGCCGTTCCGGGGAAATGCGTAGCGTTGTGTCAGAACCCCAGCTTGCGCAGCACATGGCGGCCGCGCGCTGCGAAGGCGGTGTCGGGCATGCCCAGCTCGTAGATGCTGCCCGATGTGGTCTCGATGCGTTTGCTCAACGGATCGTAGGCGACGATGGGGGTCGTGCTGCCGCGGTGACTTCGTAGCACTGCACCGATCACGCCGGCGGCGTCGATCATCTGCACATTGCGTTCTTCGGTGGTTAGCCACCAGCCGCTGATCCGGCCGCGTGCGTGGTGTTGCGACAGGTCAGTGGCGCCTGGGGGCAACACCTGCGGTGCGCCGCCGTTAGCGTTGGGGGTCGGTTGCACGACTTCTTCCATCTGAGCCAGCAGGTGGTCGATGCTCTCGATGAAGTTTGTCTCTACCTGGGCATGCATTGCTTCAGTCATGGTTATGCTTTTGGAATAGTTTTTCGGGCGCATGGAGAATACCCGTTCCGCATGTTTGGCAAGGCCTAGGGAAAACCCTAGTCTGCGAAGGGTGCCCTCGGGGCTTTGTCGGGGAATACTTACTGAGGAAACGCTCGGCGCCGCGCTATCGCGATCGCCGCATGGTTGCGATCGCACGAGCCGGACTCGGGCTGCAGGATGGCGCCAACTTTGCCGAACTGCTGCGCAACCGGCGCTTGCGCATGCTCTACAAGAGCGGGCTGACCTGCGATTCGAGCGTGTCGCGATCGATCCAGCAAACACCCCCTGCGATGGAGAAGGGGTCGCTCGAAACCCCGGTGATGGTGCTGATGATCCGGGCCGAGCGTGCCGATTGGATGTTGGCGGCCGAGGAGGAGGCCGACCAACTGATCGCGCAGGCTGGTGTGCCGCCTGCATCGGTGACGGTTGTGCATTTCCGGGACTTGCCCGGCGGCGAAACGCGCCATTGGGGGTAGTGTTCTGATTAGTGTGCAAAAGCCCGGAGCGGCTTGTAGAGAGGGGTGGTCATGGTAAGAGGTTGATTGTGAATATCGACCTTGACCTTTGAAGAGGACAAACCATGACCACGAGCAAGA
>JAJZLD010000174.1 GCA_021803785.1 Pseudomonadota bacterium
GACAGCTCGCCTTGCCGTGCGCGGATGTCATCGATGATGTTCATCTCTCCGCCTCTTGTGAATGCACTCTGCTGGGCTGGCAAGTCTAGCAGGGACCCGCACATGTCGCCGTCGACGGCCCGCGATGCGCCGCCGTCTTGCCGGTAAGGCTTGGTGGGATCGCGTAGGTGGTCGGCATTTCAATCAGAACGAGAGGGCGGGGCCAAGCGTTGCGTAGCGCTTTGGCGCACCAGATTTCCGCTTCTCGCGTCGCCCAAGGTCGCCCGGATATGTTTCGATTTCATGGGCAGCAAAGCCGCCGGGTCAGAGAGTGAGGGAGATCGTATTCGTGAAACTGGGCATTGGTGGTTGAAATGACTGCCTGTTGCACAGGCGTGCAGGCGAAGGATCTGTTAGGGATGTTGAAAGAGCTCGCCCATGTCTTGCCTTTCGAGCCGCTCGGCAGCATCTGGAGCCTGGGCGGCGGCGATCACCTCAAGCTCGATGGGCCGCCTGCCTCCGCCACGGCGTAAGGTGCAAAGGGGGGCGATGCTGAGCCGATTGACATACTGGCATAACTGTTCCTGAAGGATTCCGAATGAACCCGGGTATCGGGCCGCTGGCCGGCGTGTGCGTCATCGAGATCGGGGCATCGGCCCCGCGCCTTTCTGCGGCATTTTGCTGGCGTCCGGTTTGGAGGGGCGGGCCGGATGCGCTATCATCTCTTTTTACCAGCATCCCGTTTCGCCATGACCAAGTACGTCTTCGTCACCGGCGGCGTGGTGTCCTCGCTAGGCAAGGGCATTGCAGCTGCTTCGCTGGGGGCCATCCTCGAATCCCGCGGCCTCCGGGTTACCCACCTCAAGCTCGATCCCTACATCAACGTCGATCCAGGCACGATGAGCCCGTTCCAACACGGGGAAGTTTTCGTGACCGAGGATGGCGCTGAGACCGATCTTGACCTCGGGCATTACGAGCGCTTCACTAGCGCGAAGATGTCCAAGCGCAACAACTTCACGACCGGCCAGATCTACGACGCCGTGATCAAGAAGGAACGTCGCGGCGAGTATCTCGGCAAGACCGTTCAGGTCATCCCGCACATCACCGACGAGATCAAGCGCTACGTCAAGCGCGGCGCTGAAGGCGCCGACGTGGCGATCGTCGAAGTCGGCGGTACCGTGGGTGACATCGAGTCGCTCCCCTTTCTCGAAGCCATCCGCCAGATGGGCATCGAAGAAGGCCGCAATAACACCTGCTTTATGCATCTGACGCTGCTGCCGTACATTGCGACGGCCGGTGAGCTGAAGACCAAGCCAACTCAGCATTCCGTCAAGGAGTTGCGCGAGATCGGCATTCAGCCGGACGTGCTGTTGTGCCGTTCTGACCGCGAGATTCCGGTCGACGAGCGCCGTAAGATCGCACTGTTCTGCAACGTGATGCCGGAAGCGGTCATCGAAGTGCTGGACGCCGATTCGATCTACAAGATCCCGGCGATGCTGCACAACCAGATGCTCGACGAGATCGTCTGCCACAAGCTCGCCATCCTTGCGCGCGCTGCAGATCTGTCGCTGTGGGACAAGCTCGTGTTCGCGCGCGACAACCCCGAGCATTCAGTCAACGTGGCATTCGTCGGCAAGTACGTCGATCTGACCGAGTCCTACAAGTCGCTCACCGAAGCGCTGTCGCATGCAGGCATGCACACGCTGAGCAAGGTGAACATCCATTACATCGACTCCGAGCAGATCGAGAAAGATGGCACTGGCGTGCTGTCCGGCATGGATGCGATTCTCGTGCCGGGTGGATTTGGCCGCCGCGGTACCGAAGGCAAGATTGCCGCGATCCGCTTTGCGCGCGAGAACAAGGTGCCCTATCTGGGGATCTGCCTTGGCATGCAGCTTGCCGTCGTTGAGTTCGCTCGCAATGTCGCCGGCATGGCGGGTGCACACTCGACCGAGTTCGACAAGAACACGCCGTATCCGGTGATTGGTCTGATCACTGAGTGGCAGGATCGCTCCGGCAAGGTTGAAAAGCGCGACGAAAATTCCGATCTCGGCGGCACGATGCGGCTTGGCGGTCAGACGTGCCTGCTCGGCGAAGGCACGCTGGCACGTGAGATCTACGGCAAGCCGGAAGTCGTTGAGCGTCACCGTCATCGCTACGAGGTCAACAACACCCTGTTGTCGAAGCTGGAAGAAGCGGGGCTCCGTGTATCCGGTCGTGCACCCGGTACCGACCTGTGTGAGATGATCGAACTGCCGGATCACCCGTGGTTCGTGGGCGTGCAGTTCCATCCGGAATTCACTTCCAACCCGCGCCAGGGGCATCCGCTTTTCACTGCTTTCGTACGTGCCGCCCTGGCGCAAGCGGCCAAGCGGTAAGCCGAAAATCACATGGCCGGCCTCAAGCCGGCCATTTTTTCGCCCACAGCCATGGCAGATGCATGTGCGGTGGGTGGCGAGGAAACAACGATGAATCTTTGCGGTTTTGAAGTCGGTCTAGACAAGCCCTTCTTCCTGATGGCTGGCCCGTGCGTGATTGAATCCCGCCAGATGGCGCTCGACACCGCGGCCGAGCTCAAGAGCATCACTGCCGATCTGGGCATTCCGTTCATCTACAAATCGTCTTTCGACAAGGCTAACCGTAGCTCGGGCAATAGCTTCCGCGGCCTGGGCATGATGAAGGGGCTTGAGATCCTCGCCGAAGTGCGTGAAACGGTGAAGGTGCCGGTCGTCACCGATGTGCATACCGAGCAGGAGGCCCCGATCGTCGCGCAATACGTCGATGTGCTGCAGACGCCGGCTTTCCTGTGCCGTCAGACCGACTTCATCCGCGCCGTTGCAGCGACGGGCAAGCCGGTAAACATCAAGAAGGGCCAGTTCCTTGCCCCGGGCGACATGAAGAACGTCGTCGCAAAGGCCAAGGAAGCGGCCGGTGGCGCAGACACGATTCTGGTCTGCGAGCGCGGTGCCTCGTTCGGTTACAACAACCTGGTTTCCGATATGCGTTCGCTCGCGATCATGCGCGAAACGAACTGCCCGGTTGTTTTTGACGCAACGCACTCGGTCCAATTGCCGGGCGGGCAAGGCGACAAGAGCGGCGGCCAGCGGGAACATGTGCCGGTGCTGGCGCGTGCTGCTGTTGCAACCGGAATTTCGGGCCTGTTCATGGAAACCCATCCGGATCCGGCCAAGGCGCTGTCCGATGGCCCGAACGCCTGGCCGCTGCAGAAGATGCGTGCGCTGCTGGCGACGCTCAAGGAAATCGATCAACTGGTGAAGCGTCACGGCTTCATCGAAACAACACTGTGATTACGCACGTCGTCCTGCTGAAGCTCAGGCCGGGGGTGGCGGTCGATTCCACCGCTGCCCGCGAAGCCCATGCGGCCATGAGCGCGCTGCCGACCAAGGTGCCGCAGATCCGCACATGGCGGTGTGGGTTCAATACCACGCCGGACGTGTGCGGTTGGGACTACGTGCTGGTCGCCGGCTTCGACAGTCGTGAAGCGCTGGAAGCCTATTTTGTGCATCCAGAGCATCTGAAGGTGGTCGCGCTGTGGGAGCCGATTTCGGACCTGGCTTTCGGCGATCTCGAAAGCTGAAGTCTGCGCACGGTCAAAGCGCCGACATAATCGGCAGCTTAAAATAAAAAAGTTTCATCGGTCATGCGCGTCCGGGACACTCCCCCGTCAGCGGGCGCCGCACCGCCGGTTTTCCGGCGGGTGAGAGGGATGCCGCCCCCATAGGCGGCACAGTCTTGATAGAGAAAAGGGAAAAACCATGAGTGCTATCGTTGATGTAGTTGCCCGCGAGATCCTTGATTCGCGCGGCAACCCCACGGTTGAAGCGGATGTGCTGCTCGAATCTGGCGTGATGGGCCGCGCAGCGGTGCCGTCGGGCGCCTCCACCGGTTCGCGCGAAGCGATCGAACTGCGCGACGGCGACGCCGCTCGCTACCTGGGCAAGGGTGTCCAGAAGGCTGTCGACAACATCAACACCGAGATCTGCGAAGCGCTCGTGGGCCTCGACGCCGAAGAGCAGGCTTTCATCGACAAGACGATGATCGACCTCGACGGTACCGAGAACAAGTCGCGCCTGGGCGCCAACGCGCTGCTGGCCGTGTCGATGGCTGTTGCCCGCGCTGCTGCCGAAGAAGCCGGTCTGCCTCTGTATCGCTACTTCGGTGGTTCGGGCGGTATGAGCCTGCCGGTGCCGATGATGAACGTCATCAACGGCGGCGCCCACGCGAACAACAGCCTGGACTTCCAAGAATGCATGATCCTGCCGATCGGCGCGCCGACCTTCAAGGAAGCGCTGCGCTACGGTGCTGAGGTGTTCCACAACCTCAAGAAGATCCTGGACAAGAAGGGCTACCCGACCTCGGTGGGTGACGAAGGCGGCTTCGCCCCGAATGTCTCTGGTGCTGTTGAAGCGCTGGAACTGATCGTTGAAGCGATCGAGAAAGCCGGTTACGTGGTTGGCAAGGACGTCGTCCTCGGTCTGGACTGCGCCGCTTCCGAGTATTTCAAGAACGGCAAGTACGAGATGGAAGGCGAGAAGCTGTCGCTGACCCCGGCTCAGAACGTTGATTTCCTTGCTGGCCTGGTCGACAAGTTCCCGATCATCTCGATCGAAGACGGCATGGCCGAAGGCGACTGGGAAGGCTGGAAGCTGCTGACCGACCGCCTGGGCAAGAAGGTTCAGCTGGTGGGCGACGACCTGTTCGTCACCAACACCAAGATCCTGCAGGAAGGCATCGACAAGGGTATCTGCAACTCGATCCTGATCAAGGTGAACCAGATCGGTACCCTGACTGAGACTTTCGCCGCGGTCGAAATGGCTAAGCGCGCCGGCTACACCGCTGTGATCTCGCACCGTTCGGGCGAAACCGAAGATTCGACCATCGCTGATATCGCGGTCGGCCTGAACGCTGGCCAGATCAAGACCGGTTCGCTGTCGCGTTCGGATCGTATCGCCAAGTACAACCAGATCCTGCGCATCGAAGAAGATCTGGGCGATGTTGCGTTCTACCCGGGTCTGTCGGCGTTCTACAACCTGCGTAATCGCTGATCGACTGCCGGCGTAAGCCGGTTGCTGAATCACTGGAAAGGGCCGCTCAGCGGCCCTTTCTCTTTGATATTCCGATAGAATTTGCTGGTTTTCAGTTTTTCATGACGATCGGTTCCACATGAAGTGGCCAACCCTGATTCTTGTCGCACTGCTCGGTGTTTTGCAGTACCCATTGTGGTTCGGCAAAGGGGGGTGGACCCGCGTCAGAGAGCTTGATCAACAGGTTCAGGCCCAGCGCGAGAGCAATGCCAAGCTTGAGGCGCGCAATGCTGGCCTTGAGGCCGAGGTGCGCGATCTTAAGACCGGCTACGAAGCGATTGAGGAGCGTGCCCGTTACGACCTGGGGCTTGTGAAGCCGAACGAGGTATACGTCCAGCTCCCGCAACAGAAATGACAAGGGCCGCATCGCGGCCCTTCTGTTTTGTCAGGCTTCGCCTGGCTTTGCACGCTTCCAAAGCACGTCGCTGCCACCTGCGCAACGGTTCAGATGGCGCCCCAGCACGAAGAGTAAATCCGAGAGCCGGTTCAGATACTGACGCACCGGTGGGTGAATGCTCTCCTGGTGAGCCAGCGTGACGATTGCGCGCTCGGTGCGTCGTGCGACGGTACGAGCAAGATGCGCCAACGAGGCGGCGCGTGAGCCGCCGGGAAGGATGAACTCCTTGAGTGGTGGAAGCGACGCGTTGTAGTGGGCGAGGGCCTCGTCCAGCCGCAGAACATGCGCTTCCGTGACCATCGTATAGCCCGGGATGCAGACTTCTCCGCCAAGGTCGAACAGGTCGTGCTGGACGTGCTCCAGCAAGGTTCTGACGTCGTCCGGAAGTGTCTCAGCCAGCAGCACACCAAGCAGCGAGTTCAGTTCGTCCACTTCGCCAAGCGCGTGAATGCGCGGGCAATCCTTGGCGACGCGACTGCCGTCTCCAAGGCCAGTAGTGCCATCATCACCCGTGCGGGTGGCAATACGCGAGAGGCGATGTCCCATCAAAATCCCCAGTTACTCGAGCGCGCGATTATAGGCGCTCGCCGGCCCTGTGGGATTCTGATGAGGTGGCGGGCGTTCGGCGCAGGGCGCCTCGCCGGCGATCGTCCGCGCTTAGTGCGAGTGGAAGGTACGGTTGATTACGTCGAGCTGCTGCTCGCGCGTGAGTTTGGTGAAGTTCACCGCATAGCCGGACACACGAATCGTGAGTTGCGGGTACTTTTCCGGATTCTCCATGGCGTCGATCAGCATGTCGCGGTTGAGCACGTTGATGTTGACGTGGAAGCCTTCGCAGCCGAAGTAGGCGTCCAGCATTCCGACGAGGTTTTGTACTTGTTCGGTCGAGGCCATGTCTGTCTCCAGAAAACGAGATTGATCAGTGCTGCTTTCATCCTTGTCTGCAGCATGGTCATTGTGATCCGCGAAACGACGTTTCGCAATAAGAAATTAAATTTTATTGATTGAAATCAGAAATGATGTCTCGCGCGGACTCGGCCGAGGTCGAACGCTTGGTGCGTCGGGAGTAAAGCCGATTTGACAACACGCTGCCGGCCAGGGCTGCATCAACTGATTCGTTGGCAGTACGGTGTTGCCGATGCGGCGCATTTCGCGGCGCACGCGGTGGCGCAGGCCACTGGCTCGATAGGAGTCGACCTGCGTCGGTTTTGCGCTGGCGATCCGGCGGCAGAGGCGCCGGCAATGGGCGGTCGAGTAGTCGGCTCGCCAAGGCGAAGTCACATTCACTTCAGGTGACGGCGTACTGGTTATGAGGGACCATATTCGCTGACGGTCGCGCGTAACCATCAGAGCGCGGGAACGATGTCCGTTCCCTACGGTGATCCAGTAGAGTCCTCCTGGCAGCCAATGTGCTCTCAAATGGAGTGAGAGCAAGGGGGGGCTGTACATAAGTGACAAGTTGGTCGCAGGGATGAATGGGTCTTCGGTGGTGACAGAGGCGTGGTTGCCCAGCGCACGGCTGGCGATGACCTTCATGCGGTAGCTCGAGAAGCACTTTTTTGGGGGGGCAGCATATGGGAACGCGTGTGGACGATGTTTCGCCGGGGGAGGCCGACATCGACTTTTCGGGCGTAGACCGAAACGCGGTGCGTCAGGCATTAGCCGCCGTGTTGCCGTCGACTTGTCTGCTGAGTGAACTGGAAGACTTGCGACCCTGGGAGTGCGACGGCTTGGCCGCGATGCGCCAATTGCCGATGTGCTCGCAGTGC
>JAJZLD010000004.1:0-10673 GCA_021803785.1 Pseudomonadota bacterium
CAAGGCGCTGGCCGCTGGCCTGATCATCGGTCTCGGTGCTATCGGTGCCTGTATCGGTATCGGCATCATGGGCTCGAAGTATCTCGAAGCGTCCGCCCGTCAGCCCGAGCTGATGAACGCCCTGCAGACCAAGATGTTCCTGCTGGCCGGTCTGATCGACGCTGCGTTCCTGATCGGTGTCGGTATCGCGATGATGTTTGCCTTCGCCAACCCGTTCAAGCTCTGATCCGGTCCATTCCTTCCACTGATTCGGGAGTGATGCCGTGAATCTGAACGCAACGCTGTTTGCCCAGCTCGTTGTGTTCTTCGTGCTGGCGCTGGTCACGATGAAATTCGTGTGGCCACCGATCGCGAAGGCACTTGACGAGCGTGCGAAGAAAATCGCCGACGGGCTCGCCGCTGCGGACAAGGCCAAGACCGATCTCGCTCTGGCCGAGAAAAAGGTTGTCGACGAACTGCGCAAAGCGCGCGAGTCCGCATCCGATGTCCGTGCCGGAGCCGAGAAGCAGGCTGCCGCCCTGATCGACGAAGCCCGTAGCGAAGCGGCGCGTATTGTCGCTGCTGCCCGCGAGGCCGCCGAGAAGGAGGCTGGCGCCGCCATGCAGAAAGCCAAGGAAGGGTTGCGCGAGCAAGTCGCCCAACTCGCCGTGGCCGGTGCAGAGCGGATCCTGCGCAAGGAAATCAACGCCCAAGTCCACGCCGACCTGCTGGCCAACCTGAAACAGGAACTGTAAGACGCTATGGCCGAAAACGTCACCGTCGCGCGGCCTTACGCCGAAGCGGCGTTCAAGCTGGCACTTGAGGCCAACGCGCTCGAAGCGTGGGCTCAGGCGCTAGCGCGCCTGGCGGCGGTCGCAGGCGAACCGCGTATCCGGGAAAACCTTGGCGATCCGCGCGTCACGGCTGCTGAGGCCGCACGCGTATTCGTCGAGGTTGCTGGCGACCTCACCGCCGACCAGAAGAACTTTGTCAATGTGCTTGCTGAAAACGAGCGCCTGATTGTTCTTCCGGAGATCCTTTCGCTTTTCGTCGCGCAGAAAGATGCGCACGAAGGCGTCAAGGACGCCTTGGTGAGTTCCGCTTTCCCGATTGATGACGCAACGCTTGCGCGCCTGGTTGCCGACCTTGAAAGCCGCTTCAAAGCAAAGGTCAAGGCTACCGTGCAGATCGACCCTGAACTGATCGGCGGAGTGAAGATCGCCGTCGGCGACGAAGTGATCGATGCCTCGGTCCGCGGCAAGCTGGCCGCGATGGCCGCCGCGCTACAGAATTAGGAGCTCTAGGTATGAACCTCAACCCGTCTGAAATCAGCGATCTCATCAAGAGTCGCATTCAGAATCTGCAACTGGGGGCGACGGCGCGCAACGAAGGCACCGTGGTTTCCGTGACCGACGGCATTTGCCGTGTGCACGGTCTGGCAGACGTCATGCAGGGTGAAATGCTCGAATTCCCGGGCAACACCTTTGGCCTCGCAATGAACCTCGAGCGCGACTCCGTCGGCGCCGTGGTGCTGGGCGAGTACGAACACATTTCTGAAGGTGACACCGTCAAGTGCACCGGCAAGATTCTCGACGTTCCGGTTGGCCCTGAGCTGATCGGCCGCGTCGTGAACTCGCTGGGTCAGCCGATCGACGGTAAAGGCCCGATCAACGCGAAAGAAACGGACAAGATCGAAAAGGTCGCGCCGGGCGTGATCTGGCGCCGTTCGGTGTCGCAGCCTGTTCAGACCGGCCTGAAGTCGGTCGACTCCATGGTGCCGATCGGCCGTGGTCAGCGTGAGCTGATCATCGGCGACCGTCAGACCGGCAAGACCGCCGTCGCGGTCGACGCGATCATCAACCAGAAGGGTCAGAACATGATCTGCATCTACGTGGCGGTGGGCCAGAAGGCCTCGACCATCGCCAACGTGGTGCGCAAGCTGACTGAGAACGGCGCGATGGAATACACCATCGTTGTCGCGGCGTCCGCCTCTGAGTCCGCAGCCATGCAGTTCATCGCGCCGTACGCCGGATCGACCATGGGCGAATACTTCCGCGATCGCGGCATGGACGCGCTAGTGGTGTATGACGATCTGACCAAGCAAGCTTGGGCCTATCGTCAGATCTCGCTGCTGCTGCGCCGCCCGCCGGGCCGTGAAGCTTACCCGGGCGACGTGTTCTATCTGCACTCGCGTCTGCTTGAGCGTGCTGCTCGCGTGAACGAGGAGTATGTCGAGAAGTTCACGAACGGTGCCGTCAAGGGCAAGACCGGTTCGCTGACCGCTCTGCCGGTGATCGAAACGCAGGCTGGTGACGTTTCCGCGTTTGTTCCGACCAACGTGATCTCGATTACCGACGGCCAGATCTTTCTTGAGACCGATCTGTTCAACGCCGGTATCCGTCCCGCGATCAACGCAGGTATTTCGGTTTCCCGCGTCGGTGGTGCAGCGCAGACCAAGGTCATCAAGAAGCTCGGCGGCGGTGTGCGTCTTGCGCTGGCGCAGTACCGCGAGCTCGCGGCTTTTGCCCAGTTCGCATCGGACCTCGACGAAGCTACCCGCAAACAGCTCGAGCGTGGCCGTCTGGTGACCGAACTGATGAAGCAGGCGCAGTACGCACCCCTGTCGGTTGCCGACATGGCCGTCACACTCTTCGCGGTGAACAAGGGTTATTTCGACGACGTCGCGGTCAACCGTGCGCTCGCCTGCGAGTCCGCTATGCACCAGTATGTGCGTAGTCAGGCTGCAGATCTCCACGCCAAGATCGAACAGACCAAGGACCTCGACGCCGACGGCGAAAAGGCTTTGGCTGCCGCGCTCGACGCCTTCAAGAAGACTTGGCAGTAAGAGGCGGAGAGCGACATGGCGGGCGGAAAGGAAATCCGTAACAAGATCAAGAGCGTGCAAAACACGCGCAAGATCACCAAGGCCATGGAGATGGTGTCGGTATCCAAGATGCGTCGCGCTCAGGAGCGCATGCGTTCGGGCCGCCCCTATACCCAGAAGATTCGCCAGCTTGCCGCCAACCTCGCGCTTGCGAACGTCACCGACTACCGGCATCCGTTCCTCGCCAAGGTCGAGAACCCCAAGAAGGTGGGGCTGGTACTCATCTCCACCGACAAGGGGCTCTGTGGCGGTCTCAACACCAACCTGTTCCGCATGGCGGTCAACCGCCTGAAGGAATGGGAAGAGGCTGGCGCGACCGATATCCGCGTGACCTGTATCGGCAACAAGGGCTTGGGTTTCATGCAGCGCATGGGTGCGAGGGTCATCTCGCACGTCACGCAGTTGGGTGACACCCCGCACCTTGAGCGTTTGATCGGGCCGGTCAAGGTCATGATCGATGCCTACCTCGGCGGGCAAGTTGAGGCGGTCTACATCGCCTTCAACCAGTTCGTGAACACGATGAAGCAGGAGCCGCAGATTGTTCAACTGCTTCCGCTCACCGGCGAGAGCATGGGTACTCCGGACAGTTCGTGGGACTACATCTACGAGCCGGATGCGCAGGCGGTGATCGACGAGGTGATGCTCCGTCTGGTCGAGGCGACGGTCTATCAGACCGTGGCCGAGAACATGGCGTCCGAGCAGAGCGCAAGGATGGTGGCGATGAAGGCTGCGTCCGATAACGCGGGCAACGTGATCAAGCAACTCCAGCTGGTCTACAACAAGACCCGTCAGGCAGCGATCACCCGCGAGATCTCCGAGATCGTCGGCGGCGCCGCGGCGGTGTAACGGTTTTAATGATTGGGGAAAGACGATGAGTCAAGGAACCATTGTTCAGTGCATCGGCGCGGTGGTGGACGTTCAGTTCCCGCGTGATTCGATGCCGAAGGTCTTCGAAGCACTCCAACTGGATGCCGCCGAAGATAACGGTCTGGTCGAATCCGGCCTGACTCTTGAAGTTCAGCAGCAGTTGGGCGACGGCGTGGTGCGTACGATTGCCATGGGCTCGTCCGATGGCCTGCGTCGAGGCATGAAGGTCAATGCGACGGGTGCCGGCATTTCCGTGCCGGTGGGGCATGGCACGCTCGGCCGCATCATGGACGTGCTGGGTCGCCCGATCGACGAAGCTGGCCCGATCGCTGGCGACGAGAAGCGCGTGATTCACCAAGCCGCGCCGAAGTTCGATGAGTTGTCGCCGTCGGTTGAGCTGCTCGAGACCGGCATCAAGGTTATCGACCTGATCTGCCCGTTTGCCAAGGGCGGTAAGGTTGGCCTGTTCGGTGGCGCCGGCGTCGGCAAGACCGTGAACATGATGGAGTTGATCAACAACATCGCGAAGCAGCACTCCGGTCTATCGGTGTTTGCCGGTGTTGGTGAGCGTACCCGTGAGGGCAACGACTTCTATCACGAGATGAAAGAGTCGAACGTTCTCGATAAGGTCGCGATGGTGTTCGGCCAGATGAACGAGCCGCCGGGTAACCGTCTGCGTGTTGCGCTGACTGGTCTGACGATGGCAGAGAAGTTCCGCGACGAAGGCCGCGATATCCTCCTGTTTATCGACAACATTTATCGCTTCACGCTGGCCGGTACCGAAGTGTCCGCGCTGCTGGGCCGTATGCCGTCGGCGGTGGGCTATCAGCCGACCTTGGCGGAAGAAATGGGCCGTCTGCAGGAGCGCATCACCTCTACCAAAGTTGGTTCGATCACCTCTATTCAGGCCGTATATGTGCCTGCGGATGACTTGACCGATCCGTCGCCGGCGACGACCTTCCTTCACCTCGATTCGACGGTCGTGCTGTCGCGTGACATCGCGGCATTGGGTATCTACCCGGCAGTCGATCCGCTCGATTCGACCTCGCGTCAGTTGGATCCTCAGGTTGTTGGCGAAGAGCACTACCAGACCGCGCGTGCTGTGCAGGCAACCTTGCAAAAGTACAAGGAACTGCGCGATATCATCGCGATTCTCGGTATGGATGAACTGGCTCCGGAAGACAAGCTGATTGTCGCCCGCGCCCGTAAGATCCAGCGATTCCTGTCGCAGCCCTTCCACGTTGCCGAAGTGTTTACCGGTTCGCCGGGCAAGTACGTGACGCTGAAGGACACTATCAAGGGCTTCAAGATGATCACCTCTGGCGAGTGCGATGCGCTGCCGGAACAGGCCTTCTACATGGTCGGTAGCATCGAAGAGGCTTTCGAGAAGGCCAAGACGCTGCAGTAAGGCGCAGGTTTGCGCGCTCCGTGTCAGCGGGGCGCGCGACCTAGAGCGGAGAAAAGCAAATGGCAATGACGGTTCATGTCGACGTGGTCAGCACCGAGGAGCAGATCTTTTCGGGTCTGGCTGAAGCTGTCGCGCTGCCCGGTGAGGCGGGCGAGCTGGGCATACTGCCTGGCCACACGCCGCTGCTGACCCGGATCCGTCCTGGCGCGGTGCGTCTGAAGCTGCCTAACCAGGAGCACGACGAGCTGATCTTCGTCGCCGGCGGCGTTCTCGAGGTGCAGCCGGGCTTGGTGACGGTGCTTGCGGATACGGCAATCCGTGGCCGAGATCTGGACGAAGCCAAGGCGATGGAAGCCAAGCGTCAGGCCGAGGAGGCGCTGTCAAATCAGGAGTCGAAGCTCGACTACGCACGTGCCCAGGCCGAACTGGCCGAAGCTGCTGCGCAGTTGGCGACGATTGAGCGGATGAAGAAGCGCGGTCACTGATTCGCGGACACTGGCAACATTCCAATAAGGGCAGCGAAAGCTGCCCTTATTCATTTGCGCTTACACGCGGTGACGATCAACCCCCGAAAATCCACCCGGCCGGTGCGCACCGCGACCGGCATACTTAGTTCGCCGCGTAACCAAACAGAAGCACACAGCTCGAACGCGGCATGAACAACGGACCTGCTGCGAATGACACGACATCCTGCGCCCCCACGCCCCCGGCTCTTTGCCATCACCTGGCCAATCTTCTCAGAACATCTGCTTCATGCCTCGGTCGGCCTCTTGTTCGTATGGCTGACCGCGCGGATCTCTGACGACACCGCAGCCGCCTTCGGTCTGTCGAACCAGATCATGGCGTTTTTCATCATCCTGTTCCGCCTCATCGGCGTTGGTGCGAGCGTCGTGATTACGCAGTATCTGGGCGCGGGTGATCGCAAGGGAGCGGAGCGCATCGCGCGTGCGAGCCTTGCGGCCTCGGTGTGGCTCGGCTTGCTATCGGCCGCGATTGTTGGCTTTGGCGCCGGCCCGCTGCTGAGTCTGATGAAGCTTCCGCCGGGGTTGCGGCCAGAAGCTCAGCCCTACCTCGTGATCCTTGGTGCGGTACTTGCGGTCGATGCAATCATCGCGACCATGTCCGCGGTACTGCGGGCCTATACCTTCACCCGCGATACGCTGCGTTTGATGCTGGCGATGTATGCCCTCTCGCTGCTCGCGGGCCTACCGCTGATGTTTGGCTGGGGGCCGTTGCCGCGCCTGGGCTTGGTCGGGATCGGACTTGGCTTCCTGATTGCGCGGGTGGCATCGCTTGCGATGCACATCTGGCTGTGGCGGCAGCGCCTGGCCGTTACCCCCAGCAGAGCGGACTGGCTCATCGTGCGGCGCGCCGAACTTGGAGAAATGGCGCATATCGGACTGCCGGGCGCCGGCGAGAACGTCGCTTATCGCATCGCGTTTACCTGGGTGCTGGCCTTCGTCGCTGCCATGGGATCGGGCGAACTGGCGACACATACCTACCTGCTGCAAGTCAGCTATTTTGTTCTGCTGACCGGGCTGGCGATCGGCTTTGGCACAGAGATCGTGGTCGGACACCAGATTGGCGCTGGCCACCTGCACGACGCGAACCGTGTGGTACGTAATGCCTTGCTATGGGGCTTTACGGCGTCGGCAACGCTGGCGCTGATCGCTGCGTTGTTGGGGAAAGCGATCTTTACCTTCTTTACTGACGATCCGCGAATCATTGCCGCAGGGAGTCAGTTGTTGTGGGTAGTGGTGTTGCTGGAGCCGGGGCGGACATTCAATCTGGTCGTGATCAATGCGCTACGCGCGACCGGCGACGCGCGTTTCCCGGTGGGCTTCGGCGTCTTCTCGATGTTCGGCGTGGCGGTGGGCCTTGCGTGGCTGCTGGCGCTGTGCATGCCGGTTGGGGACTGCTTGGCGTATGGCTCGCAATGGCCGCCGATGAATGGGTGCGCGGCATTGCGATGTTCATCCGTTGGCGACTGCTGGCATGGGTGCCCCATGCGCGCGCGACGCGCCGCCGCATTCAGGCGCAGCAGCCGTGCTACCCGGAGCCGGTTCAGGCGACCTAACGTGCTTCAATCGGTTGGCAGGAAGAGGGTCTCTTTGACCTCTTCCATGACCACATAGCTGCGCGATTCGGCGGCCGCGGGCAGGCGGTTCAAAACGTGACCCAGCAGGCGCCGGTAGTCCGCCATCTCGGTAATGCGTGCCTTGATCAAGTAGTCGTAGTCGCCCGATACGAGGTGGCATTCCATCACCTCGGGCAGCCAGGCCAATGCGCGCTTGACCTCGTCGAACAACTCGCCGGACTTCGACGCGAGCCGGATCTCTACGAACACAAGAAGGTTGAGTCCGAGCGCGCGCGGATCGACCCTAGCGTGGTACCCGGTAATGACCTTCTCGCGCTCCATCCGCTTCACACGTTCGGCGACGGGGGTGGTCGACAGACCGACACGTTCAGCGAGTTCCGTCATCGTGACGCGGCCGTCCTGCTGCAGCACATCGAGGATCTTCCGATCGATCTTATCGAGTTGGCGCATATTTCCCTGTCCATGTCGCGCAGGCCCGAAGATTGGGCGTAAAGATCACTTTAATGCACCTAAATGTTAGTGAATAGCGCTGCCTTGGCGTCCATAGACTAGCAACATCAAAGTCTGGCTGAGGGATTGGCGATGAAAGTCTTGGTTCTTGGTGGTGGCGTGATCGGTGTCTGCACCGCCTACTACCTCGCTCGTGGTGGCGCCGAGGTTACGGTGATCGATCGGCAAGCTGGCGTGGCCCTTGAAACAAGCTTTGCGAATGCGGGTCAGGTATCGCCAGGCTACTCGACGCCCTGGGCCGCGCCCGGGATTCCGCTCAAGGCCATTAAGTGGCTCTTCCAGAAACACGCCCCGCTGGCGATCCGCCCGGACGGCAGTCTGTTCCAGCTTCGCTGGATGTTGCAGATGCTGGCCAACTGCAACATCCGCAGCTACAGCGAAAACAAGGCACGAATGCTGCGACTGGCGGAGTACTCGCGCGACTGCTTGCGCGAGCTGCGCAGCAAAACGGGCATCACCTATGAGGAGCGAAGCCGCGGCACCCTGCAGCTATTCCGTTCGGAATCCCAGGTGGACGCGGCGCAGCGCGATGTGCAGGTGCTGCGCGAACTGGGTGTTGAGCATGAACTGCTCGATCGCGCCGGACTGGCGACCGCGGAACCCGCACTGGCCCGCGTATCGGATCGTCTGGTCGGCGGGCTGCGCCTGCCTAACGACGAGACCGGCGATTGCCAGCTCTTTACTGCGCGCCTCGCTGCACTGGCGGCGGGGCTGGGTGTCCGCTTCCAAATGGCTGCAACGATTGATGGCTTCGACGTAGAGGCAGGGTGCATCAGCGCAGTGCGTGTGGGTGGCGAACGCCTTACGGCCGATCGTGTCGTGCTCGCCGCAGGTAGCTACTCGCGAGGCCTGTTGAAATCGATTGGTGTCAGCATTCCGGTCTATCCGGTGAAGGGCTATTCGCTCACGGTGCCCTTGATCGACGCCGAGCGCGCACCGGTTTCGACCGTGCTCGATGAGACCTACAAGATCGCGATCACCCGTTTCGACGACCGCATCCGCGTTGGCGGTATGGCGGAGCTGGCGGGCTTCGACCTAGGCCTCAATCCGCGGCGCCGCGCCACGTTGGAGATGGTCACCCGTGACCTCTTCCCGGGTGGTGGCGATCTGTCTCGCGCGGAGTTCTGGACCGGCTTGCGCCCGATGACGCCAGACGGCACGCCGATTGTCGGAGCCACACCGATTCAGAACCTCTACCTCAACACTGGACACGGCACCCTCGGGTGGACGATGGCGACGGGCTCCGGCCAACTGATGGCGGACCTCGTGCTCGGGCGGTCTCCGGCGATTCGTGCCGACGACCTCTCGCTTGCACGTTACGCCTCGCAGCGTGACGTTGCCGCTGTCACGCCCGGCACCGTAACGGCCTGAACTCACAAGCCTGGCGTCTGCACCAACGCGGCGCATCGTAGACCTGACAGGACGCCCCACCCACGTGGGGCGTCTTCATTTGGGCTGCCGGATCGCCCGCAGGCGGGTATCGCCACGCGGAGTACGGTCCGGAACTCGGCGCCCGCGCTGCGCTGCAACCCGGGTCAGCTCAAACCGGCCTCACTTTTCCCTGCTGCCCCGCCTTGCCTGGCACGCCCCTTGCGACACTGCTTGCGCAGATGTCCGGATACGTACATTCCGCGCTTTTCGATGCCCCGCGCTGGGGCATAATGCCCGACGCCTTGCCGCATTGGGTAACATGGCGCGGCCGTTGCGCGATCCGGGTGCCCGCTTGGGTGGATCGTCGTTGACCCCGCTCGCATCGTTATTCAACGCGACGCGGCCGCACCGGCTTGCCGGACGGCGCGTGCGCATTTCGATCAGCCTTGCACCAGTTCGTTTTCTCAACAGGAGGAACAGCTCATGAAGAAGACCGTTATTGCCCTCGCCGTATTGGGGCTCGGAATTTCCGCCGCGCAGGCCCAGGAAGTCATCAAGATCGGGCACGTCGGTCCGCTGACCGGCAACATCGCTCACCTCGGCAAGGACAATGAGAACGGTGCCAGAATGGCCATTGACGACTACAACGCCAAGGGCATCAAGATCGGCGGTAAGGCAGTCAAGTTCGAACTCATCGGTGAAGACGATGCGGCGGACCCGAAGACGGGCACCACGGTTGCTCAGCGCCTGGTCGATGCCGGCGTGAAGGGCGTTGTCGGCCACCTCAACTCGGGCACCACGATCCCGGCTTCGCGTATCTATGATCAGGCTGGCATCCCGGTCATCACGCCATCGGCGACCAACCCGAAGCTGACCCAACAGGGTTACAAGGGCGTCTTCCGTACCATCGCCAACGACGTGCAGCAAGGCGCTGTGATCGGCAAATACTCGGCGCAAAAGCTGGGCAAGAAGGTCGCCATCATCGATGACCGTACGGCTTATGGTCAGGGCCTCGCGGACGAGGTGGACAAGGGTGTGAAGGCTGGCGGCGGCACCGTGGTTGCACGTGAATTCACCAACAACCAGGCCACCGATTTCATGGCGATTCTCACCAAGATCAAGGCCGCCAACCCTGATGTGATCGTTTATTCGGGCATGGACGCGCAAGGCGGCCCGATGCTCAAGCAGCTGAAGCAACTGGGCATTACCGCGAAGTGGATTACCGGCGATGGCGGTTGCACCGGCGAGATCATCAAGCTGGCCGGCGATGCGATCGGCCCGAACGACTATTGCACCCAGGCTGGCCTGCCGCTCGAGCAGATGCCTGGCGGCAAGGACTTCAAGGAGCGCTTCAAGAAGAAGTTCGGCGCCGATGTCCAGATCTACGCGCCGTATGCGTACGACGCTGCTGCCGCGATCATCGAGGCAATGAAGAAGGCGAACTCTTCCGATCCGGCGAAGTACCTGCCGGCGCTGAAGGCCAGCAACTTCAAGAGCGTGACCGGCACGATCGCTTTTGACGACAAGGGCGACATCAAGAGCAGCAAGGGTGAGCT
>JAJZLD010000004.1:10683-27495 GCA_021803785.1 Pseudomonadota bacterium
ATCAAGAACGGTGCTGTCACCGTCTATCACTTTGAAAACGGTGCCTGGAAGGCGCTGAAGAACTGATGTGCCGAGGTGCGCATCGTCCGGTGCGCACAAACGCGGCTTGACCCAGCGACGGGTTAGGGGGCTGCGCCCAGCGGTGCGCAGCCCTTTCCAGGTCGGGGCCGTGTGTTTTTCCGCGAGGATTCCTCCCGTGATGCAAACCCTGCTTCAACAGATCATCAACGGCCTTGTGGTCGGCAGCGTCTATGCCGTCGTCGCGCTGGGCTACACGATGGTGTACGGCATTCTTGGTCTGATCAATTTCGCCCACGGTGATGTCTTGATGGTCGGCGCCCTCGTCGCTTACACGGCCATCACTTTCTTTCAGGCGGCCATTCCGGGCCTCAGCCCGATCGTCTATTTCGCGCTCGGCTTGATGGTGGCGATGCCGGCTTGCATGGTGATCGGCTACACGATCGAGCGCACCGCATACCGACGTCTGCGCAATGCGCCGCGTCTGGCGCCGCTGATCACTGCGATCGGCGTTTCGTTTCTGTTGCAGACCCTAGCCATGATCATCTGGGGCCGCAACTATCACAGCTTCCCGCAACTGATTCAGACCGCGCCGATCGAGGTCGTGACCGGCGTGTTCATGACGCCGGTGCAGATGACCACCGTGGGCCTCTCGGCCGCGATGATGGTTGGCCTCGTGCTGCTGGTGACGCGCACCAACATGGGCCGCGCGATGCGCGCGACCGCCGAGAACCATCGCGTCGCGAGCCTGATGGGGGTGGACACTAACGGCATCATCGCGCTGACCTTCATCATCGGCTCCGCACTGGCTGCAGTGGCGGGTGTGATGATTGCCTCGAACTACGGCGTCGCGCATTATTCGATGGGCTTCATGCCGGGGCTCAAGGCCTTTACGGCAGCGGTGCTCGGCGGCATTGGCAATCTTGCCGGTGCCATGGTCGGCGGCATCGTACTCGGTCTGGTCGAGGCGATCGGCGCGGGCTACATCGAGACGTGGAGCGGTGGCTGGCTCAACTCCAGCTACCAAGACATCTTCGCCTTCATCATTCTCGGCATCGTGCTGATCTTCCGCCCTACTGGCCTGCTCGGCGAGCGTGTGGCCGACCGTGCTTAACGCGGAGACGCAGACATGAACGATATTTCGCAAGCCATTCCGTTTCTGGGTAAGCGCAACCCGAAGGCAGCGCTGTTCGCGCTGGTTGTGATCGCGCTCGTCTCACCCGTTGTTGCCGCGATGTTCGGCAATACCTGGGTGCGCATCTTGAACTTCGCGATGCTCTATATCCTGCTGTCGATCGGCCTCAACCTGGTGGTGGGCTTTGCAGGGTTGCTTGATCTGGGGTACATCGCGTTCTACGCCGTCGGCGCCTACACATGGGCTTTCCTCGCGTCGCCCCACTTCGGGCTGCATTTGCCCTTCTGGATCGTGTTGCCGCTCGGCGCCGGGTTTGCCGCGCTAGCAGGCATCGCCTTGGGCTTCCCGACCTTGAGGCTGCGCGGCGACTATCTCGCGATCGTGACGTTGGGCTTCGGTGAGATCGTCCGGATCTTCATGAACAACCTGACGCACCCGGTCAACATCACCAACGGCCCGCAAGGCATCGACCAGATCGACGGCATGTCCTTGTTCGGGCTTGATCTGAACCGCGGCCTGCAGATCACCGAAGGCTTCCAGGTCAAGTCGCTGTTTCTCTACTACTACGTGTTCCTCGCCTTCGTCGTGCTCGCGGTGATCCTGGTCAAACGCATTCAGGTTTCGCGAATCGGGCGTGCGTGGGCTGCGATCCGCGATGACGAACTCGCCGCCAAGGCGATCGGCATCAACACGCGCAACCTCAAGTTGCTGGCCTTTGCGATGGGCGCGACCTTTGGTGGCGTGTCCGGTGGCCTGTTCGGCGCGTTTCAAGGCTTCGTCAGTCCCGAGAGCTTCACGCTGATGGAATCGATCGCAATCCTGACGATGATCGTGTTCGGTGGCATGGGCAACCTTGCCGGCGTCATCGTTGGCGCGCTGGCGCTCTCCTTCCTGCCGGAAGTGCTGCGTTACATCGCCTTGCCGGTGCAGATGGCGATCTTCGGCAAGGTCTTCCTCGATCCCGAAGTGCTGCGCATGCTGCTGCTCTCGCTTGCGATGATCCTGATGATGCTGCTCAAGCCTGCGGGCCTCGTGCCCGCCCAGTCGCGCTACTCCAAGGCCGATCTGCTCGGCGACAAGGAGATCGCGCAATGATCACCCTGCTCGAAGCTCGCGCCGTGAGCAAACGCTTCGGTGGCCTGAAGGCGCTCACCGAGGTCTCGCTCACGATCAATAAAGGCGAGGTGTATGGCCTGATCGGCCCGAACGGCGCCGGCAAGACGACCTTCTTCAACGTGCTGACTGGCGCCTATACGCCCGAGGAAGGCGAGTTCGTCTTCAACGGCTCCGAACTGCCTCTCGGCAAGCCGGATCGCATCGTCAACCGCGGCATCGCGCGGACCTTCCAGAATATCCGCCTGTTCCGCGAGATGACTGCGCTCGAGAACGTGATGGCGGGCCACCACATCCGGACCAAGACCGGCCTGCTCGGCGTGCTGCTGCAGACGCGACACACACGCGAAGAGGAAAAGCTGACGACCGAGCGCGCGTACGAGCTGCTCAAGTACGTGGGCATCGAAAAGCATGCCCGTACGCTCTCGCGCAATCTCTCGTATGGCGATCAGCGTCGGCTTGAAATTGCGCGCGCCCTTGCAACCGAACCGCGCTTGCTGGCACTCGACGAACCGGCTGCCGGCATGAACGCGACCGAAACCGTGCAACTGCGCAACCTGATCGAAACCATCCGCGGCGATGGCACAACGGTGCTGTTGATCGAACACGATGTGAAGCTGGTCATGGGCCTCTGCGATCGTGTTGCGGTGCTCGACTTCGGCAAGAAGATCGCTGAGGACGTACCCGCTGAAGTGCAGCGCAACCCCGCGGTGATCGAGGCTTATCTGGGAGGCGCACACCATGCCGCATGAAAATCCGGCTGCACCGCTGCTGCAGCTGCGCGACGCGCGGATCGCATACGGCCAGATCCAGGCCGTCAAGGGTATCGATCTTGAACTGTTCTCGGGTGAGCTGGTTTCCCTGATCGGGGCCAACGGTGCCGGCAAGACAACGACCCTCAACGCGATCGCCGGCACCCTGCAATTGTCCGGTGGAGAATTGAGCTATGCCGGCAGCGCGATCGCCGGCATGCCCGCTCACAAGCGCTTGCGCGCCGGTATCGCGCTGGTGCCGGAAGGGCGCGGCATTTTTACCCGACTTACGGTTGAAGAGAACCTGCGCATGGGCGCCTACACCCGCAGCGACAAGGCCGAGATCGAGGCCGACCTGGAGCGGGTGTACGAAATGCTCCCGCGTGTGAGAGAGCGCTTGCCGCAGGTGGCCGGCACCCTTTCCGGCGGTGAGCAGCAGATGGTCGCAATCGGCCGTGCGCTGCTGTCACGCCCGAAGCTGCTGTTGCTGGACGAACCGTCGATGGGCCTCGCGCCGTTGATCGTCGAGAAGATCTTCGAGGTGATCCAGATCGTCATCAAACAGGGCGTCACGGTTTTGTTGGTGGAGCAGAACGCCAACCTTGCGCTGGGCTTTTCGAACCGCGCCTATGTGATGGAAAGCGGCAAGATCACTTTGTCGGGTAGCGGGCAGGATCTGCTGCACGATCCGAAGGTGCGGTCTGCCTACCTCGGCGAAGCGGCCTGATCGAAGTGCACCGTTGAAAGCAAGAAGCCGCCCTCGGGCGGCTTCTTTTTCTGAGTCTCGGAAGACTTAGCCGTCGTTGCGGCGACCGAGCGGGATGCCGAGCTGTTTGAGCTTGCGGTACAAGTGCGTGCGCTCCAGCCCCGTCTTTTCAGCCAGTCGGGTGATGTTGCCACTCTCAAGCTGCAGGTGGTACTCGAAGTACATCCGCTCGAAGCTCTCGCGCGCCTCACGTAGCGGCAGATCGAGTGGCAGGGCCGACGCTGCGGCGCTCGGCGTGCGGCCGAGCAGGCGCTGCACATCTTCGGCGCCAATCTCGTCTTCCAGTGTGCCAAGCGCGAGCGAACGCACTGCAGCGCGCAGCTCGTTGAATCCGCCAGGCCAGGCCTTGTTGCGCAGCACGTTCAATGCGGCTGTGGTGAAGCGCCGCGGCGGCACCTCGCCGGATTCCGACAACTGCACCAGCGCCTGATTGGCCATCTCCGGGACTTCGTCTTTCAGTTCGGCCAGTGAGGGCGGGGCAAGCGTGACCTCAAACAGGCGCTTGAGTGTCAGCGGATCCCAGCCGTCGTTCGAGAGTTCTTCGGCGCTCCGGCTACAGCCGAATACCGCACGCAGGTCGTACTTCTCGAGGCGCTCTAAGGCGAAGCTGAGGTTCTTCTGCTGCGCACGCGAGAGGTTGGCGAGATCTTCTACGAACAGCACACCGCCGCGTGCGTTTTCCAGCGCCGATAGATCAATCGGCTGCGTCAACGCTGCCAGATCGAACCACGGGGCACCGCCCGTCTGCAGGCAGCGCGCGCACAGTTCGACGATGCTGCCACCGCTGACGCGCAAGGTCAGAACACGGGATTTTTCCGCGATCTGTTCGAGCCGGCGCCGCAACTCCTTGAGCGGACCCGAGCGCGGGAAAGACGCCAGCGAAAGCGCCGCACGCGGACGCACCGCCGGTTGCCGCTGCAGGCCACGCCGCACCGCTGCGAGCAGCTTTTGCAGTGCAATCGGCTTCTCGAGGAAATCCATTGCGCCGAGCCGTACCGCTTCGACAGCGGTGTCGATGGTGCCGTGTCCGGACATCATGATCACGGGCATTGTCAGCAGGTCGTTTGCCGCCCACTCCTTGAGCAGCGTGACGCCATCGGTATCCGGCATCCAGATGTCGAGCAGCACTACATCTGGGCGCGACGCGAGCCGCGCATTACGTGCCGCTGTAGCGTTCTCGGCGAGCACTACGTCGTAGCCTTCGTCCGAGAGGATTTCGGAGAGCAGTTCGCGGATGCCGACTTCGTCGTCGACCACCAGAATCTTTGCCATAGCATGCAACGGTATCAGACGGTTGGAGCAAGCGGAAGTCGGAGACGGATTTCCGCGCCGTGGGGTTCCAGATTGAGGATCGAAATTTCGCCGTGGTGTTCGTCCATGATCTTCTTGACGATCGCCAGACCGAGCCCAGAGCCGCGCGCCTTGCTGGTGACGTAGGGCTCGAAGGCGCGCGCGAGCATGGCGGGCGGAAAGCCGGGGCCATTGTCGCGCACCATGAACTCGACACGGCGATTGTCGCGACGTGTAGCGAGCGTGACGGTCGGGTTGGTCTCGTCGCTCAATGCGTCCTCGGCATTGGTCAGCAGGTTGTGGATTACCTGCCGCAGCTGTGTGGCGTCGCCGAGCACGCGTGGCAAGTCGGGCGCGAGTTCCAGTTCGATTTTTATACGCGAGCTCTCGTACAGGCCGAGCACTTCGCCGATCAGCGCGTTCAGGTCGAGCGGCGCGAGGTTCGATGGTGGCATCCGCGCGTAGTCGCGGAAGTCGTTGACCATGTTCTTCATCGCCTCGACCTGGTTGACGATGGTCTGCGTGGCGCGTGCGAGCATCGCCTGGGAATCCGGATCGAGCTTGGACGCCAGCTTGTGCTGCAGGCGTTCGGCCGAGAGCTGGATCGGTGTGAGCGGATTCTTGATCTCGTGCGCGAGCCGTCGCGCCACTTCGGCCCATGCGGCATTGCGCTGGGCGGAAATCAGCTCGGTCACATCGTCGAACACCACCACGTAGCCACCGGCGCTGCCGGGCGGCAGGCGCGAGCCGCGCAGCAGCAGGGTCTGGTTGCGGCCGTCGTCACGGGTGAGCTCGACTTCGCGTGTCCAGTCGTCGTCATGTTTGTCGAACTCGGCGATCACCACGTCGCGAAACGCCTGATGCCGTGGCCAGGCGTCGAGCGTGAGGCTCTCGAAGCCGGCCAGATCGTCGCCGAGAATCAGCATTGCGCCGCGGTTGGCTGCGCGCAGACGCCCGTTGTCGGAGAAGGCCAACACACCGGCGGAGAGGTTGCCGAGCACGCTTTCAAGGTACACGCGCGCGGCTTCGACCTCCGCGCGGTTGCGTTCCGCCTGCGCGCGAGCATCCTGCAGCTGGCGTGTCATGCGATTGAAGTTCTGGGTCAGCACACCCAGTTCATCGCGACCGGGCAGCGCCTGGCGTGGCGAGAAGTCGCCGGCCGCAACCGCCTGCGTACCTTCGGCAAGGATCGACAAGGGGGCAGAGAGGGAGCGTGCAATCTCGAACGCCGCGGCCAGCGCAGCGAACAGCGCAAGCAGCAGCGTCAACGTCAGCGTGAGGCTGTAGATCCGCATCAGGCCCTCGCGGCCGAGCAGCAGCTCCTGGTAGTCACGGTTGCCGTTCTGGATGTTCTCCATCGTGCGCACGATCTGCGGTGGCACACGTTTAGACATCTGCAGGTACTCAATATTTGCGGCCAGGTTGCGCGCAGGGATCGGTACGATCACGCGCAGCCACAGCTCGCCGCTGCCTTCGCCCTCCACCGTGCGCAGGCCGCCTGCGCCGCGCGCGAGGCGCAGCGAGGCGCTTGAGTGTGATTCCAGCGCGAGCGTGGTGCCGCTGCCAACGCTCGACATGATGACTTTGCCATTGCCCGCAAGCAGCGCGGCGACGTCGGCCCCAGCTTCCTCCCGCAGGCGATCAAGGCGCGCGGCCGACACTGCGGAGCCCGAATGGCCGAGCGATTCGGCCAGCGTGTCCGCGGTATCTCGCGCGCGGCTGGCGAGTTGATCGAGTAGGTAGTCGAGTGCGTTGCGTCCGAGCTGGATGCCGGAGTCGAGCGCGGCATCCACCTTCACATCGAACCAGGATTCAATCGAACGGGTGGCAAACTGCAGCGAGACACCGTAGATCACCAGCCCCGGCACCAGCGCCATCAATGCGAACAGGCCCAGAAGTTTGAGCTTCAGCCGCGAACCGAACTGATGTTCGCGATACTGCACCCATAGCGTGCGCATCTGGAATCCGACCAGTCCCAGCAGCACCGCGGCAACCGTGCCGTTGAGACCCAGCAGCAGCGGGTAGTTGCGGATCAGGGCGGAGGACTTGGAACTCGCGGCAGCCAGCAAAAAAAGCATGATGCCGGCCAGCGCGGATACTGCCGCAATGACTGCCCTCATCGGTGCTCAGCCGCCGAAGCGAGGAAAGTCCAGCGCGACCAGTCGGTCTCCAGCGTCCAGTCGCGGGAACCGATCGCGGTGACCTGGAAGGGCTTGGGCAACTGGTCGGTGTCGAGCCGGAAGCGCAGCGCGGCATTATAGGACTCGCCCCCGCGCAGCCGGTTGCGATCGACGATGGCCCAGTTGCGCAGCCGGGTCATCGCACGCAGCGCTTCTTCGAGCGTGTCGAAGTTTTGCCCCAGCGACCCGGTCGCAAGCCGGTACTTCTGCGTCAGTGCGTGATAGGTCAGGCGGAAAGCGATGCGACGCTCCACGATCGTCTCGTCGAGCCAGTACCAGCGGCCGCGTGTGAGGATGAACTCGGCAACGAAATGCAGCGCAATGCCACGCAGCACGATCTCTTCGAGGCGCGGATTGAGCTCGACTGAGACGTCGGCGTTCAGGACGTACTGGTCGTCGGTCGGCAGGAGTTCGGCATAGCGAATCGCGGCCGTGCTCTGCGCCGCCGCCGGAAGCGCCGTGAGGCCGAGCAGCAGCGTGCAGCCGATCAGCAGCTGGCGCAGCAGCGCTAGGAAGTCAGGCCTGTTTTTCGAGCAAGGCAAAGAAGAAACCGTCATGGTCCGCATCGGGCAGCAGCGTTCGCTCGAGCGCTGCGTCGAGCGGGACGCGCTGACAGTCTGAATGCCGCGCCGCAAAGCGGGCAACCTGAAGACTGTTTTCCTCCGGGAACAACGAGCACGTCACATATAGCATTTTGCCGCCCGGACTGAGCAGCGGCCAGAGCGCATCGAGAATCTCGCGCTGAACTGTTGCAAAACTGCCAATATCGTCGGCTCTGCGCAACCATTTGATGTCGGGATGGCGGCGCGCGACGCCTGAGGCGGAGCAGGGTACATCGGCGAGGATGCGGTCAAAACTTTGTCCATCCCACCATTCGCGTGGTGAGCGGGCGTCACCGCAGCGCACGTCGGCACTCAGACCAAGGCGTTCCAGGTTGGCGGCGATGCGTTGCGCACGGCGAGGGTCTGCGTCTAGCGCCAGCAGGCGGCAGTCATGCAGTTCGAGCATGTGTGCGGCTTTGCCGCCCGGTGCGGCGCAGGCGTCGAGTACGCGCATGCCGTCGCGCACATCCAGCATTGCGGCCGCTTGCTGCGCGCCCCAATCCTGGACCGAGATGCGGCCATCCGCATAGCCTGGCAGCGACGCCACCGGTGCTGGACGATCCAGGCGCCAAGCGTAGGGGCCGAGCCAGCGCCCTGCGTGGCCCGCGGCGATCAGTTCGGCGGCCATGGCGTCCGGTGTCGTGCGGCGCGGGTTGATCCGCAGGGTCATCGGCGGGTGCGTGTTCGCCGCGCCAAGAACGGCTTCCCAGGTTTGCGGCTGATTACGTTTGATGCGATCGATCCACCATGCCGGATGCCGCCAATGCGATTCCGGGTTGCGCGCGAGCGCGGTGGCGAGCGTATCGCGCTGCCGCAGCGCGTTACGTAACACCGCGTTGACGAGGCTCTTGAGGCCGCCGCGGGCAACGCGGGCTGCCACCTCGACCGCCTGATCGACCACCGTGTGTGCCGTCTCCGGACGGACTTCGAGGCGGTGCAGGGCGACTCGCAGCAGCGCGTCGATGGTCGGCTCCGTCAAGGGTTGCCGAAGCAGGCGGGCGAGCATGGCGTCGCCGCGGCCGAAGTCGCGCAGCGTGCCGTAGATCAGATCCTGTGCCGCACCGCGTGTGCTGGGTGGAAGATCAGGGTGGGCTGCCCACAGGCTGGTCAGGCCGTCGTTCAGCGCATAGCCGTCGCGCACGCGTGCGACGGCCTCCGCCGCGACCCACATCGCGCGGGCCATCGAGTCCGGTGGCATCGGCGGCAGTGCCGGTGGGCGAGGTGCGCTGCGCTGCGGCGTGCGAGGCGAGTCGGAACGCACACTTGCGCGGCCGGCAGGGCGGGGGCGGAAACTGGACATGGGAAGGAGGCCGTCGCCGGCCCGGTCAGAAGTTGGAACTGAGGTTTACCCGTTTGCAACCGATGGCGCAAGCTGCCCGTGCTGCCGTTTCAGCGCAACAGCACCAGCCTGGGCGTTGCATCGTTTGTGATCGCGACGAAGGCGTTTTGGCCGAACGCCATGGCCAGCTCTGTTCCCAGCTCAATATCGGCATGCAAGACAAGCACGCTTGCTTCGTTGGGCCAATCGCCCTTCGGTGATTCGTTGCACGCGGGAAGCGCCCGCAGTTTCCGCCGCGCGAGCGCATCGAGCAGGTGGGTGTGCCGTAGCGCGTTGTCGCCGTCGGATAACAACGCGCTGGCAGGGTTGCTCGCCGTAAGCAGGGCGGCCCGGTTGGCGCCGTGAGCCGACAACAAACTGGCTAACGCCGGATCGGGCCGGTCGATTCGAAGCAGCAGCGGGGGGGCCGTGAGCACCCGGTAATGCGCCGCCCGGTAGGCCTGGATCAGGTCTGTCGGAAGCGCGCTCGCAGCTGCGTCGATCATCTGCGGTGCATTGCACGCAGGCGGCGGATTCGCTCTTCCGTGGGTGGGTGTGTGGAGAACATACCGGCGAGGCCACCGCCCGAAAGTGGATTCATGATCATCATTTGCCCGGTCTCGGGGTGCGCTTCGGCCGAGGGCATCGGAATGCCGCGAGCGTAGTAATCGATCTTCTGCAGGGCATCGGCGAGTGCGCCGGGGTCGCCGCTGATTTCGGCGCCGCCGCGGTCGGCTTCGTACTCGCGCGCACGTGAAATCGCCATCTGGATCAGGCTGGCAGCGAGTGGGGCGAGAATCGCGACAAGGATGCCAACCAGCGGATTGGCCGGGCGCCCCTCTTCATCGCGGCCGCCGAAGAACATTGCGAAGTTGGCGAGCGCCGAGATCGCACCGGCGAGGGTGGCGGCGATCGTCGAAATCAGGATGTCGCGGTGCTTCACATGCGCGAGTTCATGTGCCATCACGCCGCGCAGTTCCCGCTCGGTCAGCATCTGCAGGATGCCCGTGGTTGCGGCCACCGCAGCGTTGTCGGGATTGCGGCCGGTGGCGAAGGCGTTGGGCTGCTGTTCGTTGATGATGTATACGCGCGGCATCGGCAGCCCCGCGTTGCGAGCGAGCCCCTGCACCATGTTGTAGAGGTAGGGCGCGGTCGCCGCGTCGACCTCCTGCGCGTTATACATGCGCAGCACCATCTTGTCTGAGAACCAGTACGAAAACAGGTTCATGCCGCCGCCGAGCAGCAGCGCCAGGATCATGCCGCCCTTGCCGCCGATCGCCGCGCCGACGACGCCGAACAGCGCGATGATCCCGGCCATCAGGATCGAGGTTTTCAGCCAGTTTCCGAGCATCGGGAGTCCTTGTGCGAGGGCTTGTCCGTTCGATATGGGCGCGATGCGCCCGCAATTCAAGCGTCGGGAAGCGCGAAACGCTGGCCAGCTTGCAAGGGCAAACCCCGCAGGAAGTCCGCAGCCGCCAGGCGTTTTCCGCCTGGCTTCTGCAACTCCGTCAGGCGCAGGACGCCGTTGCCGCAAGCGACGCGCACGCCATGGCCGTCGGCTCCGAGAATCACGCCCGGTTCGCCCGTGCCCGCTTCCGCGATGGCCCGCCAGAGTTTGATCGTCTGGCCATCAATGGAGGCGACGCCGCCCGGGAACGGGTCAAAAGCGCGCAGACGTCGCGCTAGAACCTCAGCGGGCTCGCGGAAATCCAGCACAGCTTCGGTTTTTGCGATCTTGCTGGCGTAGGTGACGCCTTCCGCCGGTTGCGGCACCGGCGCCAATTCGCAGAGCGCGATCCGGTGCAGCGCGTCCACGATCATCTCGCCCCCCAAAGCGGCGAGCTTGTCGTGCAGGCTGGCTGTCGTGTCGTCGGGTGCGATCGGTATTGCGCGCTTGAGCAGCATGCCCCCTGTGTCGAGTCCGGCGTCCATTTGCATGATCGTGATGCCGGTCTCGCTGTCACCGGCCTCGATTGCCCGTTGGATCGGTGCGGCGCCACGCCAACGCGGCAGGAGTGAAGCGTGGATGTTCACGCAGCCGTGCCGCGGAAGATCCAGCACCGCCTGCGGCAGAATCAGGCCATATGCGGCGACTACCAGGATTTCGGCCTTGACTGCGCGCAGCGTGGCCTGCTGTGCATCGGTGCGTAGCTTTTCGGGCTGGTCGACGGGGATGCCGTGGGCGAGCGCCACTTGTTTGACCGGGCTTGGCATCAACTGCATGCCACGGCCAGCAGGCCGGTCTGGCTGTGTGAGCACCAAGGGCACTTCGAAGCCCGCGGCGATGATTGCGCGCAGTGCCTCGGCGGCGAATTCGGGTGTTCCGGCGAAAGCGACTCTCATCTGGGTGCGGAAGGCATCGATTGGTTGAACCGGGCCGTGCGGCGCACGACTCCGGCGGGTCAGGCCGTGATGCGTGAGCGTTTGGCGAGCTTCGACTTGATACGATTGAGCTTGAGAGGCGACAGGTATTCGACGAATACCTTGCCGTCCAGGTGGTCGATTTCATGCTGGATGCACACGGCCAATAGCCCTTCTGCCTCCAGTTCGAAGGGCTTGCCTTGTTCGTCGAGCGCTCGCACCTTTACACGCTCGGCGCGGGTCACTTTTTCGTAGATGCCGGGTACCGAGAGGCAGCCTTCCTCGCAAACCTGCTCGCCGGCGCGCTCAATGATCTCCGGGTTGATATAGGCGCGCAGGCCGGTTTTGTCCTCGGAAACGTCAATCACCACGATGCGCTTGTGGACGTTGACCTGGGTTGCCGCGAGCCCGACGCCTGGCGCCTCGTACATGGTCTCAGCCATGTCGCGAATAAGTGTGCGCAACTCGTCGGTGACTTCGGCCACCGGCGTAGCCTTCGTATGAAGGCGCGGATCGGGATAGTGAAGGATGGGCAGTAGCGCCATAAATGCTTGCTGGATGAAGTGACTATGTGCAGAATCTGAAGTGAAATCTCGATGCCCGTGTGCTAAAGCACCGATAACAGGCCGCCAGGGCGTCCGCCCGATAATGGCTCAACAACACCGAGGCAGATTCATGTTCCGCATTATATCCGCGCTGGCCCTGGCTCTGGGACTGTCCGTCGCTTCGGCTTCGGCGGTGGCAGATACCGTCAAACTGGCGGACAACGCCCCCGACTCCTACACCGTCGTCAAGGGCGACACGCTGTGGGATATCTCCGGCAAGTTCCTCAAGCACCCGTGGCTGTGGCCGCAAGTCTGGCGCCTTAACCGCGAACAGATCAAGAACCCGCACTGGATCTATCCTGGCCAGACTATCTACCTGGATCGCAGTGGTCCGTATCTGACAACCACGCCGCCGTCGGGCGATGGCGCAACCGTGAAGTTGAAACCGCAGGTTCGCGCCGAAGACCTGAGCCCGATCGCAAGCGTGCCGTTGCACCGGATCGAAGCCTTTCTGTCGCGCCCGCTCTTCGTGTCGGAAAACGATCTGGCGGGCAGCGCAACGATCGTTGCGTCCGATGACAACCGTTTGCTCAACGGCCCGGGCGACACGATCTTTGCTCGCAACGTCACCGCGGGCGTTAGCGATTGGCAGATCTACCGCCGCGCGCAACCCTTGAAAGACCCGGTTACCAACGAATTGCTCGGTTACGAAGCCGCCTATCTCGGCTCTGCACGCGTGGTGCAAGACGGATCTCCGGCAACGCTTGAAATCACGTCGGTGCAACGTGAGGTGAACACCGGCGACCGCATGCTGCCGGCTGGCAAGCCGGAGATCATGTCCTATGTGCCGCATGCACCGAGTGGCAAGGTTGAAGCGCGTATCGTCAAGGTCCACGATGGCATCCAGTACACCGGCAAGTACAGCATCGTGACAATCTCGGCTGGGCGCGCCGCAGGTCTGGAGCCGGGCCATGTGCTGGCCATCTATCGCACCCGTGGCGATGCCAAGTACGATATGGACGGCAAAAACGAGACGATCGCACTACCTGAAGAACGCTACGGCGCGCTTTTCGTGTTCCGTGTGTTCGACCGCGTGGCGTATGCCCTTGTGGTTGAGAGCGCAGGTCCGGTCAAGGTGGCTGACGCCGTCCGTCAACCTTGATCGACGACACCGCCGACCTGGCGTCATGGCTCCGCCTGACGCTGATACCAGGCGTCGGGCCGGAGAAGCAGCGCGCCCTTCTGGCGGCCTTCGGACTTCCGGAGGCCGTTTTCGCTTCGGGGCGGCGTGCGGTGGCGGGTGTCGTCGGCGAAGCGCTCGCCGCGCGCCTTTTTGATACCGACAATGCTGCAGCCGTCGATAACGCACTTGCATGGGCGTCGCAACCAGGCAATACGCTGCTGACGCTGGCTGACGCGCAGTACCCCGCGGCATTGCTGCAGACCGTTGATCCGCCTCTGCTGCTCTATGTCAAAGGGCAGGTAGCCTTGCTTGGCCGGCGCGCGCTTGCGATCGTCGGCAGCCGAAGCGCAACCGCCCAGGGTATTTCGAATGCGGAGGCGTTTTCGCGCGCACTGTCCGAGGCGGGTTTGACCATTGTCAGCGGACTCGCTTTGGGTATCGACGCTGCAGCACATCGCGGGGCATTGGACGGGGCCGGCAGTACGGTGGCCTTCGTTGGCACCGGTGCTGACCGGATATATCCCGCGCGTAATGCGCCGCTGGCGCACCGGATTGCCGAGGCCGGCGCCATCGTCAGCGAGTTCCCGCTGGGGACCCCGTCGGTGGCGCACAATTTTCCAAGGCGCAATCGACTGATTGCCGGGCTCGCACTGGGTGTGCTGGTCGTCGAGGCTGCGCCCGCGAGCGGCTCGCTGATTACGGCAAGGCTTGCTGGCGAACTCGGGCGTGAGGTGTTTGCGATTCCTGGCTCGATCCATTCGCCGCTCTCAAAAGGCTGTCACCAGCTGATCAAGCAGGGCGCGAAACTGGTGGAGTCGGCGCAGGATGTGCTCGACGAACTGCGTTGGCAGGAGGGCGTGGCACCCGCTCTGGCAGCCCCGAATACTGCCGCCCAAGAGGGCGGCGTGGTCGGACCAGCAGCGCAGGTTCTCGACGCGCTGGGTTTCGATCCGGTCGATCCGGACACCTTGTGTGCTCGCAGCAAGTTGACGCCCGATGCCCTCTTCGCCATTCTGTTGGAGCTGGAACTCGCTGGCCGCGTCGCAAGACTGCCCGGCGGACGCTTCCAGCGCCTGCAATGACCTTTGGCTGCGCGATGATCGATATCCTTGTTTATGTGTTTGAAAGCTATGTCTACCCTGAGGCCTGCCCCGAGCCGGAGTTGCTCGCGCGCAAGCTCAGCGCGGCGGGCTTCGAGCCGGAAGACATCGATTCGGCGCTGGAATGGTTGTCAGGCCTGCAGCGGGTTGCCGGCAGCGACTCGCCGAAAATCGATCGCGACAACCGATCGAGCCGGATCTACAGCGGTCCGGAGTTAGCCCGGCTCGATACCGAATGCCGTGGTTTCATTACCTTCCTGGAGCATTCGGGCGTGCTGGACCCCTTGGGCCGTGAGCGCATCATCGAGCGTGCGATGGCCCTTCCGGGCGCCGACCTGACTCTGGCGAAGCTGAAAGTGATTGTGCTGATGGTGCTGTGGCAACAGCAGGACAACGTTGATGCACTGATCATGGAAGAACTGCTGTCCAGCGCCGAGGGGCCGGCATGGGGCGACGAGAGCCCGGCCGCAGAGCTGCTGCACTGAGACACCGATCGCCGTTGCGCGGCTGCGCGCGCGGCGCCCACCCATTGTTGCCGGACGTTCGCACCCTTAAGGTGCAACGGCCGCTGCCGTAATCGACCCAACATGAGCAAGCTACTAATCATTGCCGAAAAGCCCTCCGTGGCGCAGGACATCTCCCGGGCGCTTGGGGGATTTACCCGTGAAGGCGACTACTTCGAGTCGGAGCAGTACGTGCTCTCGTCCGCCATCGGCCACCTGCTGGAATTGGCAGTGCCGGAGGAGTACGAGGTTAAGCGGGGCAAGTGGAGCTTTGCTCACCTGCCGATGATTCCGCCGCATTTCGCGCTGAATCCGATCGAGAAGACGGCCGACCGACTGAAGTTGCTGACCAAGCTGATCAAGCGCAAGGACGTGACCGGGCTGGTGAACGCCTGTGACGCGGGTCGTGAGGGCGAACTGATCTTCAACTACATCGTGCAGCACGCAAAGACCGACAAACCGGTCCAGCGCCTGTGGCTGCAGTCGATGACGCCTGCCGCAATACGCGAGGGTTTTGCGCGCCTGCGCCCGGCGAAGGAACTTTCAGGCCTGGCTGATGCCGCGATGAGCCGTGCCGAGAGCGACTGGCTGATTGGCATCAACGGTACGCGTGCGATGACTGCCTTCAACTCGAAGAGTGGTGGTTTTCATCTGACTACGGTCGGCCGTGTGCAAACGCCGACGCTGGCGCTGGTGATCGAGCGCGAGGACCGCATCCGTAAGTTCGTGTCGCGCGACTACTGGGAGCTTGAAGGTCAGTTCGGTGCCGCTGCGGGCAGTTATGTCGGCCGTTGGTTCGACGAGAAGTTCAAGAAGGACGAGAACGACGAACACGCGACCGCCAGCCGGCTGTGGGACAAGGCTCGCGCTGAGGCGATCCGCGCCAAGTGTGCCGGTAAGCCGGGCAAAGTTGAGGAAGAGAGCAAGCCGTCGACCCAGCTCTCGCCGCTGCTGTTCGATCTCACCAGTCTTCAGCGCGAGGCAAACGGCCGCTTTGGTTTCTCCGCCCGTACCACTTTGCAGATCGCGCAGGCCCTGTATGAGAAGCACAAGGCCTTGACCTATCCGCGAACCGATTCACGCGCGCTGCCGGAAGACTATCTGCCCACCGTCGGTGGTGTGCTGGCCGGGCTGCCTGATCGCTATGCGCCTTACGCCAACCAGATCGTCAAGCAAGGTTGGGTCAAACCGAACAAGCGCATCTTCAACAACGCCAAGATTTCGGACCACTTCGCGATTATCCCGACCGGCACGGTGCCGAAGAGCCTCTCCGAGGCCGAGGCGAAGATTTATGACCTTGTGGTTAAGCGTTTCCTGTCGGTGTTCTACCCGGCCGCTGAATACTTGGTAACGACGCGCATTACCCGCGTCGAGGGCGAAGCCTTCAAGACCGAGGGCAAGGTGTTGGTCAACGCGGGTTGGCTCGCAATATGGGGTAAGGAAGCGGCGAGCGCCGAGGACAAGGACGATGCCGCGCCCGCCCTCGCGCCGGTCAAGCCGGGTGAGGTGGTGCGGACGGATGATGTGCTGGTAAAGCCCAACGTCACAAAGCCGCCGGCACGCTATAACGAAGCGACACTGCTGTCCGCCATGGAAGGCGCCGGAAAGCTCGTGGATGATGAAGAGTTGCGCGAAGCGATGGGCGGCCGCGGGCTCGGAACGCCTGCCACGCGGGCGCAGATCATCGAAAACCTGATCGCCGAGCAGTACCTGCTGCGCGAGGGCCGAGAGCTGATCCCGACCGCCAAGGCGTTTTCGCTGATCACGCTGCTGAAGGGGTTGTCGATTGAGGAATTGACCTCGCCCGAACTGACCGGCGAGTGGGAATATAAGTTGGGCCGGATCGAGCGTGGCGAACTCTCGCGGGCAGAGTTCATGCGCGAAATCGCTGAGATGACCAAGCACATCGTCGAGCGCGCGAAAACGCCTTGGCGGTCGGGATCAGC
>JAJZLD010000175.1 GCA_021803785.1 Pseudomonadota bacterium
GGCGATGCGTTACACCGAAGTCCGCCTTTCGCGTATCGCTCACGAAATGCTGGCTGATATCGACAAGGAGACCGTCGACTTCGGCCCGAACTACGATAACTCCGAAAAAGAGCCGCTGCTGCTGCCGGCCCGTATTCCGAATCTGCTGATCAACGGCAGCAGTGGTATCGCGGTCGGGATGGCGACCAACATTCCGCCGCACAACCTGGGCGAAGTGATCGAGGCTTGTCACGCGCTGCTGGCCAATCCCGACATCGACATTGAGGATCTGATCAAGCTGGTGCCCGCGCCGGACTTCCCGACTGCCGCACTGATTTACGGCCTGCACGGCGTCCACGAGGGCTACCGCACCGGTCGTGGCCGTGTCGTGATGCGCGCGCGCACGCACTTTGAAGACATGGAGAAGGGTAATCGTCAGGCGATTGTCGTCGACGAAATCCCTTACCAGGTCAACAAGCGTACGCTGCTCGAGAAGATTGCCGAACTGGTCAACGACAAGAAGATCGAGGGTATCAGCGAGATCCGCGACGAGTCCGACAAGGACGGCATGCGGATTGTGATCGAACTCAAGCGCAATGAGATGCCCGAGGTCGTGCTGAACAATCTGTTCAAGCAGACCCAGTTGCAGGACAGCTTCGGCATGAACATGGTGGCGCTGGTCGACGGCCGCCCGCGTCTGTTGAACCTCAAACAGATGCTCGAGTGCTTCCTGTCGCATCGCCGCGAAGTGGTGACCCGCCGCACGATTTTCGAATTGCGCAAGGCGCGCGAGCGCGGCCACATCTTGGAAGGTCTGGCGGTCGCGTTGTCGAACGTCGACGAAATCATCGCGTTGATCAAGGCTGCGCCGACCCCGCCGGTGGCGAAGGTCGAGATCATGGCGCGCACCTGGCGGTCGCAGTTGGTCGAGGATATGCTCTCGCGTGCGGCGGCCGACAGCTATCGACCTGAAGGGCTGTTGCCGGAATTCGGCCTCTCTTCGCAAGGCTATCGCCTATCGGATGCCCAGGCTCAGGCGATTCTTGAGATGCGCCTGCAGCGCCTGACTGGGCTTGAGCAGGACAAAATCGTCAATGAGTATCGCGAGGTCATGGAGCTGATCGCTGATCTGCTCGATATCCTTGCCAAGCCGTCACGCGTGACGCAGATCATCGGTGACGAACTCGCCGCGATCCGCACGCAGTTCAGCGATCCGCGTCGCTCGGAGATCGTGCTGCACGCAGCCGACATCAACATCGAGGATTTGATCGCGCCGCAGGACATGGTTGTGACCCTGTCCCATACCGGATACTTCAAGCGTCAGCCGCTTGCTGATTACCGCGCGCAGAAGCGCGGTGGGCGTGGCAAGCAGGCAGCATCGGTGAAGGAAGATGATTGGGTTGATCAGCTCTTCATCGCCAACACGCACGACCACATCCTGTGTTTCTCGAACCGCGGCCGCCTGTACTGGCTGAAGGTGTACGAAGTGCCGGAAGGCAACCGAAACTCGCGCGGCAAGCCGATCGTGAACCTCTTCCCGCTGGTTGAGGGCGAGAAGATCACCGCCGTGTTGCCGGTCAAGGAGTTTGATGAGGGGCACTTCATCTTCATGGCAACCTCGCAGGGCACCGTCAAGAAGACGCCGCTGACCGATTTCGCCAATCCACGCAAGGCCGGCATCATCGCAGTCGGGCTCGACGAGGGTGACTACCTGATCGGCGTTGCGATCACCGATGGCAAATCGCAGGTGATGCTGTTCTCGGATGCCGGCAAGGCGGTGCGTTTCGATGAAACCGATGTGCGCCCGATGGGCCGCACTGCGCGCGGAGTGCGCGGCATGATGCTGGAAGATGGCCAGTCGGTGATCTGCATGTTGGTCGCCAACGGCGAGACCCAGCATGTGCTGACGGCAACCGAAAACGGTTATGGCAAGCGCACGCCGATCGGTGATTACACGCTGCACGGCCGTGGCACCAAGGGCATGATCGCGATCCAGAGCTCCGAGCGAAACGGCAAGCTGGTCGGCGCGGTGCTGGTTGATCCGTCCGACGAAGTGATGTTGATCGCAGACAACGGCGTGCTGATCCGTACCCATGTCAACACCATCCGCGAAACCTCGCGTTCGGCGCAGGGCGTGACGCTGATCAACCTCGATGACGGCGCCAAACTGGCGAGCATCGAAAAGATCATCGAGAGCGACGCAGCGGTCGATGGCGCCGAAGGCGAAGAGGGAGAAGCCGCCGATACCGGAGCCTCAGAATGACGCGCCCATGGAACTTCGGGGCCGGCCCGGCGGCGCTGCCTGAGGCGGTGTTGCGACAAGCCGCTGAGGAAATGCTCGACTGGCACGGCTCCGGCATGTCGGTGATGGAGATGAGCCATCGCGGCAAGGAGTTCATGTCCATCATCGAGCAGGCCGAATCGGACCTGCGCGAGCTGATGAACGTGCCGTCGAACTACAAGATTCTGTTCATGCAGGGCGGGGCGATCGCGGAGAACTCGATCATCCCGATGAACCTGGCGGGCAAGAATCCTAAGATTGATTTCGTCGAGACCGGCTCTTGGAGCACCAAGTCGCTGAGAGAGGCGCGTCGCTACGGCGATGTGCACATCGCCGCATCGAGCCTTGATCCCAACACGGCGCAGGGCAAGTACACGCGTATCCCGTCGTTTGATAAGTGGCGTTTGCGCCATGACGCGGCTTACCTACATCTGTGCAGCAATGAAACGATCGACGGTGTCGAGTATTTCGAATGGCCCGACATGGCTGCGCTCGGTGCGCCCGATGTGCCGGTTGTCGCCGACGTGTCGTCCGACATCCTGTCGCGTCCGATGGACATCTCGAAGTTCGGGCTGCTATTTGGTGGGGCGCAGAAGAATATCGGCCCGTCAGGACTGACGATCGTGATCGTCCGCGATGATCTGCTGGATCAGGCCCAGGCGGCTTGCCCCTCGGCTTTTCATTACAAGACCGTGGCGGAAAACAGGTCGATGTTCAATACGCCGCCGACCTACCCGATCTACATCGCGGGGCTGGTTTTTCAGTGGATCAAACAGCAGGGTGGTGTCGCTGCGATTGAGCAGCAGAACATTGCCAAGGCTAAGCTGTTGTACGACGCGCTCGACGCGAGTGAGCTCTATGTTTGCCATGTCGATCCTTCGGTGCGTTCGCGTATGAATGTCCCGTTTTTCCTGCGTGACGAGTCGTTGAACGATGCTTTCCTCGCTGGCGCGAAGGCGCGCGGCCTGCTGCAGCTCAAGGGCCATAAGTCGGTGGGTGGCATGCGGGCGTCGATCTACAACGCGATGCCGATCGAGGGTGTGCAGGCGCTGGTCGAATACCTGCGCGAATTTGAACAAACCCGCGCCTGAGGACTATCCGTGAGCGAAGAAGAGCTGTCCCGTTTGCGGGCCGATATCGACCGGCTCGATCGAGAGATTCTGGAGCGCCTCGGCCAACGTGCCGGCTGCGCGAAGAAAATTGGTGAGATCAAACGCGGCCCGATCTATCGGCCGGAACGCGAAGCGCAGGTGCTGCGCAAGATCGCAGACTTGAACCCCGGCCCGCTATCGGGCGAGGCGGTCCAGCGCATCTTCCGCGAGATCATGTCCTGGTGTCTGGCACTCGAGCAGCCGCTGAAAGTGGCATTTCTCGGGCCGGCCGGTACGTTCTCCGAGTCAGCTGCACGCAAGCACTTCGGCGGCGCGCCGGACTTCCTTCCGCAGGGCACGATCGATGAGGTGTTCCACGCGGTCGAATCCGGCGGTGTTGCCTACGGCATCGTGCCGGTCGAAAACTCGACCGAAGGTGCTGTGGGGCGTACGCTCGATCTGCTGCTTGCCAGCTCCGCCAGCATTTGCGGCGAGGTGAAGCTGCGCATCCGCCAGCACTTCCTGTCGCAGGCGACGTCGATCGGCGACGTCAAGCGCATCTACTCGCATTCGCAGTCGCTCGCGCAGTGCCAGGATTGGTTGGCGCGCCACGCTGCGGGCGTTGATCGGGTGCCGGTGGCGAGCAATGCGGAAGCGGCGCGCATGGCCTCGACCGACCCGGAGTCCGCTGCCATCGCCGGTGAGGCGGCGGGGCAACTCTACGGTCTGGGCTTCCTTGCTTCGGATATTGAAGACGACCCGAACAATACGACCCGCTTCCTGGTCATCGGTAAGCACGATGCCGGCCCATCTGGCAAGGACAAGACCTCGCTGGTGTGTTCGGCGCCGAACCGCCCGGGCGCGGTGTTCTTCTTGCTCGAATCGTTCGCGAAGCACGGTGTCAGCATGACCAAGCTCGAATCGCGTCCGTCGCGTACCGGCCTTTGGGAGTATGTCTTCTATATCGATGTCGAAGGCAACCGGGCGGACGAGGCGGTGGCAAAGGCGCTCGCCGATCTGCAGAATCGTGCCGCTTTCGTCAAGGTGCTGGGCAGCTATCCGGCCGCAGCGCTTTAAGGATTTCGCATGAGCAAAGTCGTCCAGCAGGCACCCGAGTACATCCGCTCGATCTCACCCTACATCCCGGGCAAGCCAATTTCGGAACTGGCGCGCGAGATGGGGCTGCGCGAGCAGGACATCGTCAAACTGGCGTCCAATGAAAACCCCTTGGGCGCGAGCCCGAAGGCGCTGGAAGCCGCTCAGCGCGCGATTGCCGAAATCCACCGTTATCCGGATGGCAATGGCTTCGAGCTACGCGCGGCTCTCGTCAAGAAGTTTGGCGTTGCGCCGGAGCAGATCGTACTCGGCAATGGCTCGAACGATCTGCTCAACCTGTGCGCGGCGGCGTACCTGAACCACGAGACCTCGGCGGTTTTTTCTCAGTATGCATTCGCGGTGTATCCGCTTGCGGTGAAGAGCGCCGGGGCGCACGGCATTGAAGTGCCTGCAAGCGAGTTCGGGCACGACCTGCCGGCAATGCTGGCGGCAATTCGTGCCGACACCCGCATCGTGTTCATCGCGAACCCGAACAACCCGACCGGCAATTTCCTGCACGCGGCGGAGATCGAGGCCTTCCTGGATGCAGCGCCGGAGGATGTGCTGGTCGTGCTCGACGAGGCCTACAACGAATACCTCGAACCGGAGCAGCGCTACGACAGCGTTGCATGGCTCGAGAAGTATCCGAACCTGGTCATTACACGCACCTTCTCCAAAATCTACGGTCTGGGTGGTTTGCGGGTCGGCTACGGTCTGGCGCGCGCGGAACTGGCCGATCTGCTCAATCGTGTTCGCGAACCTTTCAACGTCAACAACGTCGCGCTTGCGGCGGCGGCGGCGGCCTTGGGGGACGAGGCGTTCGTCGCGCGCAGTTACGCGGTCAACCGCGATGGCATGGCCCAGATCATTGCGGGCCTGACGGCGCTTGGGCTTGAGTACATCCCATCCTCCGGCAACTTCCTGACATTCCGCGTCGGCGATGCAGCCACGATCAATCGCAAGCTGCTGGAGCAAGGGGTGATCGTGCGTCCGATCGCGAGCTACCAGATGCCTGAGTGGCTGCGCGTCACCATCGGCCTGCCAGCCGAGAACGAGCGCTTCCTTGGCGCCTTGGCCAAGGCGCTGGGCCGCGCATGAAGCCATTTGGTCGTATTGTCATCTGCGGCGTTGGCCTGATTGGCGGCTCGTTCGCGCTCGCGCTGAAAGCACGCGGCCTGGTGCGCGAGGTGGTCGGCATCGGCCGGACGACGGCGTCGCTGGAGCGCGCGCGCGCGCTGGGCCTTATCGATAGTTTCGCCACCGATTGGGCGACCGCGCTCGACGGTGCTGAGCTCGTGCTGCTGGCGATGCCGGTGGGCCAGATGCTCGGCGTGATGCAAGCCATGGCGCCGCATCTCGGGCCCGATACTTTGGTCACCGATGCTGGCAGCACCAAGCGCGATGTGATCGAGGCGATCTACTCGAACCTCAAGTCGCATCTCGAGCAGGTGGTGCCGGCGCACCCGATCGCCGGAGCCGAGAGGAGTGGCCCGGATGCCGCACGCGCGGACCTCTACGCGGGCCGCAAGGTAGTGATTACGCCGCTGTTCGAGAATCGCCCGGAGGCTGTGGCCCGGGTGCGCGAGGCCTGGGCTGCGACGGGCGCTTCGCTACACGACATGTCGCCGCAGGAGCACGATCGTGTGTTCGCTGCGGTAAGTCATCTGCCGCATTTGCTCGCCTTCGCGCTGGTCCATGAGATTGCAGGGCGTGCCAATGCGGAACAGCTCTTCGGATTCGCCGCCGGCGGCTTTCGCGATTTCACCCGGATCGCCAGCAGCCATCCGGAAATGTGGCGCGACATCAGTGTGGCCAACCGCCATGCGCTGCTGGCCGAACTCGACACCTACATCACCGAACTGGCCTGGATTCGGGCGCTGTTGTCGCAAGGCGACGGCGATTCGCTGCTAAAACTCTTCAGCGAAGCGCGCGACGCCCGCGACGCATGGCTGGCCGGCCGTTTCGACGCCTGACGGACTGCGCATGATTCCGCAGCCCCCGCCGATCTTGAAGCTGCAGGCTCTGGACTACCGCATGGATCGCTGCGTCGTGCACTTCGATCTTGGTGTGCAGGCGACCGACCCTGCGCCACGCCTTTGCCGTCGGCACAACGACGTTTTCTGAGACTGACCCATGGAATACCTCGATCTCGCACCTGCTAAGGGTGCTGTCGGCAACATCCGTTTGCCCGGCTCAAAGAGCATCTCCAATCGCACGTTGTTGCTGGCGGCGCTGGCCGAGGGCCGCACCGAAATCCGCGATCTGCTCGCCTCTGACGATACGGATCGCATGCTCGAGGCGCTGCGCACCCTGGGGCTGCCGCCCGAGTCGTTGGGCGGATCGAGCTGGGCCGTGACCGGCGGCGGTGGGCGCTTCCCAGTGGCACAGGCGGATCTTTTCCTGGGCAATGCGGGTACCGCGTTTCGCCCGTTGACGGCAGCACTGGCGCTTGCCAGCGGTCATTACAAACTCTCTGGCGTGGCCCGTATGCACGAACGCCCGATCGGCGACCTTGTCGACGGGCTGCGCCAGTTGGGCGCCGATATCCGCTACCTCGGCAACGAGGGTTTTCCGCCGCTTGAGCTGCTGCCATCGAAGATCACTGCGGGTGGGGTGGTCAAGGTGCGCGGTGATGTGTCGAGCCAGTTCCTGACTGCACTGAGA
>JAJZLD010000176.1 GCA_021803785.1 Pseudomonadota bacterium
CATCGGATCCTGATTCTTCAGCTGAGTCGTCAGCATGGTCAGGAATCGATCCTCTGAGACTGCATCGGCGCTCGTGCTGCCCTTCTTCGTCGTGCCGTTGAGGCTGTTGAGCAGATCCGAACTGACAATGCCTGCGCCACTCGTGGTGTTATTCGAGATAAACATCGGTCAGCTCCTGCTTAGCCCTGACCAATTTGCAGCGTGCGCTGCATCAAGGTCTTGGCGGTATTCATCACTTCAGCGTTGGTCTGGTACGAGCGCGAGGCCGACAGCATGTTGACCATCTCTTCAACCACGTCGACATTCGGCAACTGCACATAACCTTCCGGGCTCGCAGCCGGGTTCTTCGGGTCGTACACCATGCGGGACGGCGCCGCTGACTCCACCACCTGTTTTACGTGCACACCCATTGCGCTGTTGCCGCCCATCGGCGTCGCCTCAAACACGACTTGTTTGGCGCGATAGGGCTGGCCGTCCGACTGCACGACGCTCTCAGCGTTGGCGAGGTTGCTCGCCACCGCGTTGAGGCGCACCGACTGGGCACTGAGAGCAGATCCTGCGATGTTGAATACCTTGAGCATGCTCATGATGGCCGCCCGCGCTTACTGGTTCTGGATCGCTTGCTGCATCGAACGCAGCAGGCCGTTGATGAAGGTCAAGCTCGCCTCGTACTGGACGGCGTTCTCTGCAAATGCGGAGCGCTCAACATCCATATCCACCGTGTTGCCATCGACCGCCGACTGCTCTTCCTGGCGATACTTGACGAACGGCGCGAGCGGCGCCTTGGCGCCCCCCTCGATATGCCGCGGCGCGGTTGTCGCCAGCGCGAGCGGTTTGACCTTGCCATTCAGTGCGCCCATCAGCGCCTCCTTGAAATCAATGTCCCGCGCTTTGTAGTGCGGGGTATCGGCGTTTGCAATGTTGGCCGCGAGCAACTCCTGGCGATAGGCCCGCGTGTTCAGTGCGGCTTGCTGGAACCCAAGGTAGCGGTCTAGAGCGGTCATGGTCATCGCAAATCTCCTGGTGGCCCGGTCTGCGGGAAGCGGTCCGAATCACCCACCGATCCCATTGCAGCTTCCGTGCCAGCATTCTCAGCGCAGCCGCCGCGCGGCCTTGCGCCGAAAAGACCCCGAATCAGGCGGCAATTCATGCGCATGCTGCCGCCGCTGCCGGCAAGTCTTGCCGCCATCACAGCAAACGCGACCCGTGTGACAATCGCGTCATGCTCGCAAAGCCAGTCCAAACCATCCTGCTCACCGCCTTGCTGCTGCTCGCCTCACCGGCGCGAACGGAACCGCCGTCAAACGCTGCGCGGGCGGCCCTGCGCGAAACAGTGACCCAGTTTCTGCTGCGCGAAGCATCGCGCAACAGCGGCGCCGTGACGGTCGAGATCGCCGACGCTGCGATCCCCCGCAACGCGAAACCCTGCGGCGCGCCGCAAGCCTTTTTGCCAAGCGGCCAGCGCGCCTGGGGACACACCACCGTGGGCGTACGCTGTCCGCAGCCAGGCTGGACACTGTTCATTCCCGCGCGGGTGCGGGTTGAGGACGACTACCTGGTTGCGGCCCACCCACTTGCCGCCGGCAGCGTACTCGGCGCCCAGGACTGGGAAGTTCGTCGCGGCGACGTCGCGGCCTTGCCGCCAGGCACCCTCACCCGCCCGGACCAAGCGGTCGGGCGGACGTTGCGGCAGGCGGTGCCCAGCGGCACTGCGCTACGCAGCAATCAGCTTCTGGTGGTGCAAGCAGTGGAACGCGGCCAGCGGGTTCAGGTCATATCCCATGGGCCGGGCTTCCAGGTGGGTAACGAAGGCACTGCCCTGACTGCCGCCGCGGAGGGGCAGCCGGTTCAGGTCCGGCTCGACTCTGGCCGCGTCCTGCAGGGCATCGCTCGCGCGGGTGGCCGGGTCGATGTCGGCCCGTAACACGCAACGCGTCGGCGCAATGATGAAAATGGTTAAAGTTCCGTAAGATAGCGCCGTTAAACCTGACAACAAGCCGAAGAATACCCTGCAAACGGAGCATGCTCCTGCCCGCAAGGTCTTCGAACAGGCGAAAACAGGAGCGACATCATGAAGATCGAAGGTTCGTACAAGTCCCTCGGCACTGCCGGCGACGTGAAGGCGCGAGGCACTCGCGAGAGCGCGGCAAAACCCAGCACCGACGCGGGTTCCAAGGTCGACGTATCACCCCTGGCATCGCGTTTGCAGCAACTGGAAGGTACCCTCGCCGGTGTACCGGAAGTGGATGCCGCGAAGGTGAGCGAGCTCAAACAAGCAATCTCCGACGGCCGGTTCCGTGTCAATCCGGAAAAGGTTGCCGATGGCTTGATCGAAAGCGTCCGTCAGATGCTGCAGTCCCAGCCACGCCAAGTTTGACGGCACGCATGACACGTCTGGATAGCGCTTGAACCCGACCGCCCTGCTCCAAGCTCAGTTTTCAACTCTGTTGGCCGAAGTCTCCGGTCAGCTGGAGCGGTTCGTGCGGCTGCTGGAAGACGAGCACGAATTGCTTGTCACCGGCCAGATCGAAGCACTGCTGGGATTGGCGGAAGACAAAAGCGCTGCCGTACGTCAGTTGCAACAAGCTGAAAACGCAAGGGCGCTGCTTCTCAGCCGATCCGGCATTGACGCGCGGGCCAGCCAAATGGCCGAATTCATCGCGCAGCTTCCCGAACAAACCCAGCGTGCATGGCGGCAGTATCTCGACCTTGCCGCACGTGCGCAGCAACTCAATTTGCGCAATGGCGAATTCATCCGTGACCAGCTGCGCGCCAACCAGCAAGCAATGAGTGTGCTGCTCGCGAGCACCGGTCCGAGCCTCTACGACGCGGGCGGCATTACCTCAACGCGCCCGGGCGGCCGGCTCTTCGGCCAAGCCTGAGCCGGTCGGTCAGCCTGCTGACCGACCTTTCGGCGTTCAGAAGGATCAAGTCATTCCGGCAACGTAGCGCCAAGCGCCGCGCCATCTGGATTCGGTGCCACCGGCCCTGCCGCCGGCGCTTCGGCGCTTGGCGGCAATATTGATTCAACATGAATGCTGACCCGGCGGTTACGCTGGCGTCCTTCGGCGGTGCTGTTATCCGCGATCGGGCGCTGGTCTGCGTAGCCTGCCACCGTAAGCCGACGCGCGTCGACACCGGCCTCAATGAACAAGCGCACCACCGCGCTCGCGCGTACCGAGGATAGTTCCCAGTTGGACGCAAACGCTGCGGTCTTGATCGGTATGTTGTCGGTATGGCCCTCAACGCGGATCGGGAAATCGCCCTGCGCCAAAACATCTCCCACGGCACGCAATGCACGCACCGCGTCGCTCCCGAGGTAAGCCTCACCGGGATTGAACAGCGCACTGGCATTGATCTCAATCGAGATGCCATGCGCGCCCTCATGCACGGACACCTGGCCGCCGCGCACCAGCGGTTCCAACACGCGCCGGACCTGTTCCGCCATGCTGTGCATCTGCTGACGCGCCTGCACGCGCGCCTCGCTCTCGGCGGGCGACTTTTGCACCTTCACCTGCTGCGGCACTGCACCCACGATCGACGCACGCGGCACGATCTGCATGCCGTCGGCGTTGGTCGCCACATTACGGAAGGCGCTCACAAGCGAGTTGGAGAGTACCCGATACTTGCCCTCGTTGATCGAGCTCAGCGCATACATCACCACGAAGAACGCAAAGAGCAGCGTAATGAAATCTGCGTACGAGACAAGCCACCGCTCGTGATTCTCGTGCTCTTCCTCATGCTTGCGACGACCCATGATGCGTTCCGGTAAATGCGCTCAAGACATAGAAAAGAACGGCGGACGCGACCACAACTTGAGGCGGACGGGTCAGAAATATCTGACTGCTGAAGCCGGCCCTGGGCCGGCGACGAATCGCAGGACAGAGCCAAAAATGATGAAGTGTGAATTTGACGCGGAAGCCTAGAAAAAGCGCCGCAACACCTCAGGTAACGTAGCCTTGCAAGCGGCTTTCGATAATGCGCGGATTGTCACCATGAGCGATGCCAACCAACCCATCGACCAGCATTTCGCGCACTGCGACGAGTTGCGCGATGTGCGCCAGCAGCTTTTTCGCGATCGGCAGAAAGATCAGGTTCGCAGAGCCGACGCCATAGATCGTCGCCACAAAGGCCACTGCTATGCCCGCGCCGAGCTTTGAAGGGTCAGAAAGGTTCTCCATCACATGGATCAGCCCCATCACCGCACCCAGGATACCGATCGTCGGCGCATAACCACCTGCGGCCTCCCACACCTTGGCACAGCTTTTCATCTGCTGCTCCCAGGCGCCGATTTCCACTTCGAGCACCTCGCGAAGCCGTTCCGGTTCGACACCATCGACGAGCAGCTGTAAGCCCTTGGCGGCAAAGCTATCTTTCAGCCCCATCGCCTGCCCTTCCAGCGCCAGCAGGCCTTCCTTGCGCGCGATCCCGCTCCAGGAAACGATTTGCTCGATGACACGGCGAAACGGCGGCACCGGCGGCACGAAGATCCAAGCGCCCATCCGAAGCCCCTGGCGAAACACCGAAAATGGGCTCTGCAGCATCACCGCGCCGAGCGTTCCGCCGATCACGATCAAAAAAGCCGTGGGCTGGACCAGTGAGCCGATATGTCCGCCTTCGAGCACCTGCCCGCCGACGATGGCCGTTAGGCCGACAAACAGGCCGAGGATGCTGATCTTATCCACGGCGCGCGCTCCGCTCAGATCGACGCGCGGCGTCCGCGCGCACGAGCAGCATGACTACGCACCTGGCCCGAGATGCGCGAGCGCAGGCGCGCGATCGCCTGACTGTGCAACTGACAGACACGCGACTCAGATACCCCGAGCACTTCGCCAATCTCGCGCAGGTTCAGGTCTTCCTCGTAGTACAGACCCATCACCATCTTCTCGCGCTCAGGCAGATCGTCGATCGCCTTGATCAGCGACTCGCGCATTTTCTTATCTTCCAGCATGTCGAGCGGGTCTACCTCGCTGCCGGCGACATGGCGTTCGAGGAAATCTTCTTCCTCCTCGTCGCTGAAATCCTCAAAGTAGACGAGTTGATACCCGCGCGCTTCCTGCAGCATCTTCTGGTAGTCGGCCAGCGTCATGCCAAGCGTTTCGGCCAGTTCTTTCTCGGTCGGCTGGCGCCCGTGGCGTTGCTCAAGCTGGTGGATCGCGCTTTCGATGCGGCGCATCTCGCGGCGCAGGCTACGCGGCAGCCAATCGTTTTCGCGCAGGCCATCGAGCATGGCGCCACGAATACGTTGGACGGCATAGGTTTCGAACTGAGCCCCCAGGCCCTCTTCATAACGCCCGATCGCGTCGAGCAACCCCAGCATGCCGTTCTGGATGATGTCTTCAACCTGCACGCTCGCCGGCAGTTTAGCCATCAGGTGATACGCAATTCGCTTCACCAGTGGAACGTACTGCGTGACGAGCTGATTCTTGTCTAGCGTTCCCGATGCGGTGTACATCGTGTGACTCTCTCTTCCACGGTCTCGTTCGAGGCTTCGGACGAAGCCTCCCTGCCGTTACTATTCACACTATCGGCCGCCTGAGAGGGAAATTGAGCCCTATTTCAGGATTTTTTCTTCTGGCTCACAGCGCCAGCGCCATCGAGGTGCGCTGCCTTCGTTGCGCCAGGCTGAGAACACGATCCAAAAACACCGCATCCATCGTGGAGTCCGATGCTGCCGCGGCGGCTGCCGCACAAGCATCCAATCCCTTCACGCGACGCAGCGCGAGACTCGTTTGCCGATGCCCGACCAGAATGAGGTTGGCCAACAGGGCCTCTGCCTCGTCCTGATCACGGGGATTTGCCAGAGCCAAGTCGATCTGCGGCCAAGGCCCCCCATCCAAATGCTTGATCAGCGCGTAGGCTTCGGTGATCGCCCGCGGCGAGCCATCGACGACGACGACCATCCGGTGCGCCGCACTGGCGAGCGGCGAGAGACTACGGCGCTCGTCGCCTCGTGCGTGGATCAACCAGAGATCGCAGCCACGCTGCAAGGCGCGGCAGGTTTCGGCGAAACGCTCGCTCAACACCCGATCGGCGCCATTCAGGGCGCGCGCCAGGCGCACTGATGAATACAGCGACAGCCCCGGCCCTGCCTCAACCCGCGCGGCCTCGAGCGAAACATGGCGCTCCACCGCCTGCAACAAATCGAAACGTGCCGCGGCGCCGAGCGCGTCCGCGAGGTTGCCACAGCTTGCCATCTCGTCAAACACGGTCACCTGGCGACCGCCTTGTGCGCACATCTGCGCCTGTCGCGCCAGCCAATGCATCGCACCGGCACCGAAGGCGCTCACCGCGACCACCTGCGGCGGCGCGCGGCGCAGCAAACGACGCAAGCCGGCAGCCTGATCCTCGAATCCGGGTTTCATGCGCGCGCTCCGTCGTTGTCGCGGTTGCGTGGAGCCGAGCTGAGCAGGCCGGCATCTTCGGGCGTCAGGCGAAAAGGCGAATCAGGCGCCAGTTCGCGCAGCGCACGGTGCGTCAGCCACGCGCGATTTGGCAGGTGCAGGTCTTCCGGCACGCGCTGGCCGTTTGCAATGTAGTAAGCACGCAGTTCGTGACGGATCACCACGTCGAGCGCCGGCGCCAGTGATGCAGCCTCGTCGGTTTTAGTCAGGATACAACCTGCGAGATCCGGGCCCTCGTAGGCGCGCACCACATCTTCCAGCGTATCACCGCGGCTCGTCGCATTCAGCAGCAACAGCCGGCGAACATGGCCAGCGCCCGATAGCATCGCGGCCTGCTCGGCAACCATCTTGTCGCGCTGACTCATGCCGATCGTGTCGATCAGCACCATGTGCTTGCCTGCAAGATCCTGGAGTGTGCGGCGTAGTTCAGACGCATCGCGCACCGTATGAACTTGCACGCCAAGGATGCGACCATAAATGCGCAGTTGCTCGTATGCGCCAATACGGTAGCCGTCAGTGGTGATCAACGCGAGCCGATCGGCGCCGTGGCGCACCACGCAGCGTGCGGCAAGCTTGGCTGCGGTCGTCGTCTTGCCCACGCCGGTGGGGCCTACGAGCGCATAGACACCGCCGCGCTCAATCAGATCAGCCTCGGATTCGAGCGTCAGCATGCGTCGCCCAATCTGGTT
>JAJZLD010000177.1 GCA_021803785.1 Pseudomonadota bacterium
GAATCGTCTGCCAACACGTTGCGCGCCCAGTCGATCGCGCCGCGCGCCAGCCAGCGCGCCTGCGCAAGGTCGTGACGGCCCGACAGGCTTTCAACCGCAAAGCCGAACGCGGCGCAAACCTGAACGGCTTGCTGCCCGCGGCAATCAGAATGGAACTGGAGCTCGACGATGTCGGCAAGATTACGCGACTCTTCGCCGTGCATTGAGCGCCAACGCGGCGTGGCGGTGATCATGGCGATGCTGACCGTCGCGCTGGTCGCCGCGCTCGCAGCCTCGGTGGTCGCCGCGTTCGGCTTTGCGGTTGAAAGCCTGTCGGGCCGTCACGACCTTGCGCAGGCGCGCTGGCTGGCGCGCGGCGCGATCGACTGGGCGCGCAACGTGTTGGCAGACGATTCACGCCGCACCGGCGACATCGATCATCTTGGCGAAATGTGGGCTGTCAAGGTACCGCCCACCCCGGTCGATGAGGGCGAAGTCAGTGGCGAAATCGAAGATCTCTCCGGCCGCTTCAACCTCAACAACCTGGCCCCAAACGGCGTGGTCGACAAGGACGCCGTGAAGCAATTTGGTCGCCTGCTCGAAACAGTGGGCGTGAGTGGGGCGCAAGCGGCGAGCATGGCCACGATTCTTGGCGCTTGGATCGACGCTGCGCAGGAAGACCCGAGCTTCTACCCGCAGCCCACCGACGGCGCCACGACGGTCAAACCACTCAACGCCCCCTTCGTGAGCGTGGATGAACTGGCCAACGTGCCGGGCTTCGATGCTGCAACGGTCGAGCGTCTGCGCCCATTCGTCACTGCCGTGCCGGCCAGCCCGGCGCGCAGCCTGATCAACGTGAACACGGCGCCAGCCGAAGTCCTCGCTGCAACGCTCGAAAACTACACGTTGGACCGCGCACGCAACTTGGTAAGCAGTCGCAACACCGCCTGGTTCAAGGACAAGGGCAACTTCGAACAACGCGCCGGGCTGGCACTCGACGAATCGCGCTTCAGCCTCAAAAGCTACTACTTTCTCGTTTCCGGTCGCGCCCATTTCGGCACCGCCACCACCCGCATGCAGGTTCTTTTGGCTCGTGGCGTTATTGCCCATTCGGTCAGAAAAAACTGGCCCGAAATCATCTGGCAGAAGATTCTATGACGCAGCTTCGCCTCTACATCACCGAAACCTGGCCGCAGAATCCAATCTGCGACTGGGTGCTCGTAGGCCCCGACGGCCGTGTCACGTCGGCCGGCCGCTCGGAGCCACGGCACTGGCCCGCCGCGGAGCAAACCGAATTTGTGCTGGCCGGCACCCAGGCGGTCTGGCTCTCCGCGCGCCTACCGCGCGCGCCGAAGCGCGAGCAGGACAAGCTGGTGCGCTTCGCGCTGGAGGACCAACTGGTTCAGGAGCCGGATAGCCAGCACTACACGATCACTGACCGCGACGGCGATACCGCACGCGTGCTGGTCTGCGCGCGCGATCGCCTGCGCCAAATCGTTGCCCAGCTCGACGCGCTGGGGCGCGCCCCGATACGGGCGCTTGCCGAAATTCAAACCGTGGGCGCCGCAGCCGAAGGTGAATGGGTGCTTCACTGCGGCCCGACTCAGGCCGTGGCCAGCGGCATCGGCCCGACACCATTCGCGCTCGATCTCGATGGCACAGCCCCACCCAGCCTCTTGATCGCAGCCGCAACTTCATGCACGAGACACCAATCGCCTGCCAGGGCGTTGCGTAGTGCACCGCGCGCCGGATAGCGTCACGCTGGACTGCGAGGCTTGGCAAGATGGCTTGGGCATCCCCGTCGAGGAAGCTGCGCCCTATCAGTGGTCCGCATTCTCGACAGGCACCAACCTGCTGCACGGCGAGTTCATGCCGGACAAGGAACGCTCCGCATGGTTGCGGCGAGCCAAGCCGGCGCTGTGGGCAGCCGGTGCCGCGCTCGCACTGGATCTGCTGCTGTCAACCGGCCAGGTGCTGGTACAGCGCGCTGAGCTTAAAGACGCTCGCGAACGCATGCAGGCCGTTTTCAAAACTGCGTTTCCAAATCAGCCGATCGTCGACCCGGCAGCGCAGATGCGCAGCCAGCTCAATCAACTCAAACGCGCGCACGGGCAGTTGGGCGATGACGATGCGCTCGCCCTGCTCTCGCTGGTTGGCGAAGCGCTCGCGGGCGATGCCCGAGACGGACTCGACGGCCTCAAATATGAAAATGGGCGGCTGGATCTAACGCTTTCGCCGCGATTGAGCGCCAACATCGCGATGGTAAAACAACGCCTGACGGCGCGCGGCCTGATCGTCGTCCAGCAAGGCGACAAGCAGCTCGCGATCCGCAAGGAGGTGTCCCAATGAACGCGCTGCAAGCCAAGTTGAAAGAGGCTCGCGCCTGGTGGTCGGGCCTGGCACCGCGTGAGCGCGCCCTCGTGGGCGCAATGGTCGCAGTGCTCGGCATCGCGGCGATCTGGTCGCTCACGGATTGGACGCAGGCCGAGCGCAAGCGCCTGGCACGAGCATTGCCGCAAGCCAAGGCGCGACTCGCCGCCATGCGGGACGATGCCGCAGAAGTGCAGCGCCTGCAGCGCATGCAGTCGCGCCCTGCTGTGCCGACGGCAAGCCTTGCTGAGCCGCTGCAGGCCAGCGCGCGTGCGCGTGGCCTTACGATGGATGTGCGTGTCGATGGCGTTGGCATACATGCCAAGGGCGAAGGCAGTTTCGACCTGATCGTCGAATGGTTGGCTGAAGCGCAGCGCGACCACGGATTGGGCGTAGCACGTCTGATCACCAATCGCGGACCGAATGGCGTCACCATCGAGGCCGATCTGCAACCGTCGGGACCACAGTGATCCGTCGCCTCGCGCTGTTTCTCGCGCTGTTCGCGCTCTCGCTGGTGATTCGGGCGCCGTCCTGGCTGATTGACCAGGCGGTCAATCGCGCGACGTCTGGCGAGATTCGCCTGGCGCTGATCGAAGGCACCCTCTGGAACGGTCGCGGCACACTTACGGCGGTCGATCCGGTGAGCCTGCGTGCGCAGCCTTGGGTGACGCTGCAATGGCGCTGGCTGCCGGGTTCCCTGTTGCGTGGCGAAGCGGCATGGCAGCTCACCGCCGACGACAAACAGGCGGGCGAAGTCGGTGCAGGGGTGCGCGGCTGGCGCGCGGACGGTGTGTCGCTGGCCGCGCCGGCGCGCTTTGCCATGGAGCGGATTCCGCACGCTTTCGGGCGCCTCGGCTGGCGTGGTGACCTGCAGCTTGAAACGACGCAGTGGCGCTGCAGTTGGAAGATGCGCTGCGAGGGCCGCGCTGGCCTGCGTTGGTCAGGCGCGGCGGTTGACGTATTGCGCGGCCGCCCCTTGGGCGATTACCAGATCGATCTGCGCGGTGAGAACGAGCGCCTCGCAATCGCCTGGCTGACGCTGCGCGGCGAGACCCAGATCAATGCGCAAGGGCAGATCGAGGGCGGCCATGTACATTTCGAAGGCACGGTTCGCGGCGATCCCGCATTCCTGCAACGACTGCCCTCGGTGGCGGGCAACTGGGTGCAACCCGGCGCCACGCGCGGGGAATACCGTTTCCGCGTGCAGAACTGATAATCGGCGCTCAGCGCGGGCGCGGCAAGCCGCTGATGCGTGCGCCGGGCTTGATGCCGCGGGTCTTAAACCAACCGCGGTTCATCTCAAGCGCGTAACGGGCCGGGCTTGCGGCACAGTGGCTATCCTCAGTCTCTGGCGCCATGTCTTCAACATTGATGATGCGCCCACTTTCATCGATGAAGGCCACCGACAGCGGTAACCAGGTGTCCTTCATCCACATGCAGTGGCTGCCCACACCATCGAAGATGAACAGCATGCCGCGCGCTTCCGGCATGTGCTTGCGGTGCATCAGTCCCACCATTCGCGATTCGTCTGTCGCGGCCACCTCGGCGTCGATACGGTGCATGCCGATGTTCAGTTCAGCGTGCGGCAACACATCCGCCAACGCAGCAACGGGTAGCACCGCATAGCACGCGGCGATCAACAGATTCTTCAGCACATTGGGCCTTTCGTTCGATCAGGGGAATACGATCGGGCGCGATCTTAGCAGTCGGCACCCATCAGCGCCGTCGCGCAACCATTCGCCGCGCCGGTGCGGGTGGCTCCGCGATCGCCTCGCGCCATTCACCGGGCTGCAAGGCGCCCAGTTGCCAGGGCCCGATCGCCACGCGAACCAGGCGCAGCGTCGGAAAGCCAACCTTCGCGGTCATCCGCCTCACCTGGCGGTTCTTGCCTTCACGCAAACGGATCTCGATCCACGCCGTAGGCACTGATTTGCGAAAGCGCACCGGCGGATCGCGAGGCCAAAGCCAGTCTGGTTCCTCGATTCGGCGGGCCTCACACGGCATGGTCACGAAATCGCCGAGATCCAGGCGACCGCGCAAAGCCGCCAACGCAGCATCGTCGGGTTCGCGCTCGACCTGCACGAGATAGGTCTTGGCTTGTTTGTATCGCGGGTCCGCCAGCTGGTGTTGCAGAACGCCATCGTCTGTCAGTAGCAACAGACCCTCGCTGTCGGCATCGAGGCGGCCGGCCGCATAGACGCCGCCCGGCAATCCGCACTCTACGAGCGTGCGCTGGTGCGGCTCGCCTGTAAATTGGCTCATGACGCCGAACGGCTTGTTGAGGAGGATGACGCGAGACATGAAACTTCCGAAAAGAACGAAGCCCGCCGGGGCGGGCGGGCTTCGCTGTCACGCCGAGATGCGGCGGACGCGGGTCAGATGCGCTGGATGTTCGATGCCTGCTTGCCTTTTGGGCCTTGCACAGCATCAAACGAAACTTTCTCGCCCTCCTTGAGCGACTTGAAGCCGTTCATGTTGATGGCGGAAAAATGCGCGAACAGATCTTCGCTGCCGTCGTCTGGCGTGATAAATCCGAAACCCTTGGCGTCGTTGAACCACTTGACGGTGCCAGTTGCCATATTGCTTCCTCTAGTCCTTCGGTGTGTTGCTATCGATGCTCCCGTTTCCGGGCGGTCCGACACGCAGCCTGCGAAGCCGCTCTACGGCGGGTCATCACCGCGCCCCATTGACAGCCGGGATCCGCGGCGCGCCTAAGCCTCGAAAGCGCGTGATCCGGCGGCTTTTACGCCTTGCAGGAAGTCTCCGTCAAGCACTTTGTGCATACCGGCCTATTCATGACAAATAGTTAATTCGAAAAATCAAGTGCTGACTGGTAACAGATCATAAATTTATCGCGCTGCCAGCAGCCTGACCAGCACGACACCGCGCGTGTGGAAAAACAGCCGAAAGCCCCGACATCCCGTGTTATTGAAGTATCAGGCGGAGTGTTTAGAATGAGCCGCATGGCAACAAAAAAGCAGTCCGAATTCGTTCTTGACGTTGAGCACACGAAAGCCCGGCCCCCGCGGCTCTTCAAGGTGCTCCTTCTCAATGATGATTTCACCCCGATGGATTTCGTGGTGATTGTCCTGCAGAAGTTTTTTTCGCTAGATCGCGAACAAGCAACACGAGTCATGCTCCAAGTGCACAGGGAGGGTCGTGGCGTCTGCGGAGTCTTTCCCAAGGACATCGCCGCGACCAAGGTTGAACAGGTGAGTGCGTTCGCGCGGCAGCACCAGCATCCGCTGGCCTGCGTGATGGAGGAGAACTGAGATGATCGCCCAGGAACTAGAAGTCAGCCTGCATATGGCGTTTGTGGAAGCACGCCAGAAGCGTCACGAGTTCATCACCGTCGAGCATCTGCTGCTGGCGCTGCTGGATAACCCTTCAGCGGCGGAGGTGCTGCGCGCCTGCGCCGCAAATATCGACGAACTGCGCCGTGAGCTCACGCAGTTCATCGTAGAACACACCCCCACCGTGGGTGGCGACGAAGACATCGACACACAGCCGACCCTCGGATTCCAGCGCGTGATTCAGCGTGCAATCCTGCATGTGCAATCCTCGGGTAAGAAAGAAGTGACCGGCGCCAACGTGCTGGTTGCGATCTTCGGCGAGAAGGAATCGCACGCGGTCTACTTCCTCAACCGCCAGGGCATTACCCGGCTGGATGTGGTGAATTTCATTTCCCACGGCATCACGAAGACGCCGCAGCCCTCGCAAAAGCCGCAATCGGACAAATCCGAGTCCGAACAGGGTGAAGGCGAGCAGGAAACCGCCAGCACGAACGGAGCGCTGGAAAACTTCACGCAAAACCTGAACCAGGCCGCGCTGGTCGGCAAGATTGACCCATTGATCGGTCGCGACAAGGAAATCGAGCGCGTAATCCAGACGCTGTGCCGTCGCCGCAAGAACAACCCGCTGCTGGTCGGTGAAGCAGGCGTCGGCAAGACCGCGATCGCGGAGGGCCTTGCGCGCCGCATCATCGAGGGGCGAGTGCCCGAAATCCTTGAAAATGCCCAGGTATTCGCGTTAGACATGGGCTCCTTGCTGGCCGGCACGAAGTATCGCGGTGACTTCGAACAAAGGCTGAAAGCGGTGCTAAAAGCGCTGGTCGAGACCGACAACGCGATCCTGTTCATCGACGAGATCCATACGCTGATCGGTGCTGGTGCAGCGTCGGGCGGCACGCTGGACGCATCCAACCTGCTCAAGCCGGCGCTTTCCAGCGGCCAGCTCAAGTGCATCGGCGCGACCACCTACAACGAGTTCCGCCAGATCTTCGAGAAAGACCACGCACTGTCACGCCGCTTCCAGAAGGTCGATGTGCATGAGCCGTCGGTGCCGGAAACGATCGAGATCCTCAAGGGCCTCAAGTCGCGCTTCGAGCAGCACCACGGCGTGAAGTATTCGCACGCCGCGCTGACCTGTGCGGCCGAGTTGTCGGCGCGCTACATCAATGACCGCCACCTGCCAGACAAGGCGATCGACGTCATCGACGAAGCCGGCGCCGCGCAGCGGATCCTGCCGAAGTCCCGCCAGAAGAAGACCATCGGCAAGGGCGAGATTGAGGAAATCGTCGCCAAGATTGCCCGCATCCCACCGCGCAGCGTGTCGTCGGACGACAAGACCGCGCTTCGGAACCTGGATCGCGATCTGAAGAACGTGGTTTTCGGCCAGAACGCGGCGATCGACGCTCTGACCAAGGCGATCAAGATGTCGCGGTCCGGCTCGCATGGGG
>JAJZLD010000178.1 GCA_021803785.1 Pseudomonadota bacterium
GACGGAATCACCACGACGACATGTACGACTTCGATACCCCGCTACCACTCGCCGATCGCGCGCATTCGATGAAATGGTCGCGCTATGCCGGCCGCGACGTGCTGCCGATGTGGGTCGCCGACATGGACTTTGCCGCACCGCCGCCGGTGATCGACGCACTACGCGAGGCGGTCGACTTCGGCCACTTCACGTACAGCAAGCCGACCCCAACACTGACCGAAGCCACCATCGCCCATCTGGCCGACGCCTACGGTTGGCAGCTCGCGCCGGAGTGGCTGGTGTGGCTGCCGGGCCTGGTCTGCGGCATCAACATCGCAGTGCGTGCTGGCTGCGACGCCGGCGACGCCGTTTTTACGGCCACGCCGGTCTATCCGCCCTTCCTTGCCGCACCGGGTCTCGTGGAGCGCCGCCTCGAACGCCTTGACCTGGTGCGCGGCGCGAAACGCTGGGAATGGGATTTCGACGCCGCCGACGCAGCGCTCGCGAAGAGCCGGATGTGGTTGCTCTGCCACCCGCACAACCCGGTCGGTCGCGCATGGGACGCCGACGAACTGCGCCGCATCGCGGAACTGGCTGAACGCCACGACGTGGTGCTGTGCTCCGACGAAATCCACTGCGGTTTGGTGCTCGATCCGGCCAAGCGCCATGTGCCGATCGCGGCGCTGGACCCGGCAATCGCGCGGCGCAGCATCACGCTGATGGCGCCCTCGAAGACCTTCAACATCCCAGGCCTCGGCGCCGCGTTCGCGGTGATCCCGGACGCCGCGCTGCGGCGCCGATTCGCGAGGGTGATGACCGGCATCGTGCCGCATGTGAATCTGCTCGGTCTGGTCGCGATGGAAGCGGCGTTCCGAGGCGGCGAGCCGTGGCGCCGGGCCCTGATCGACTACCTCGCCGAGAACGCGCGACGTGTCGAATCGCGGATTGCGGCCTTGCCTGGCGTGAGTATGACGCCCGTCGAAGCGACCTACCTTGCCTGGATCGATTGTCGCGAGCACGGCCTGGAGCACCCCTCGGCCCACTTCGAGGCCGCCGGTCTGGGCCTCTCGGATGGCCGGGACTTCGGCGCGCCGGGTTTCGTGCGCCTTAATTTCGGCTGCCCGCGCAGCACCCTTGAGGCCGGCCTGAATCGCTTCGCCGCAGCGCTCTCAAACCGCTGACCACACGGCGGCGCCTGAAAACACAACGGGCCGAATCCCACTGGGAATCGGCCCGCAATTTCGGTCAGCACAACGCTCACCGTTCGCCGTTGTCTCTTACGGCTTCATTCTTCTGGTTTGTCTCCATCCTCTGGCTCGATTCCTGGACTGGCGCGATAGCTACCGGAATCCGCATTTCTTTAACCTTCGCCTTTTTAGCTACCTGACGAAGTGCGGCGAGTGTAGCCAGATCGGATTCTCTGGTCGACAACTGTCAAGCCAGCAATTCAAGTCAAATGACAGTCGTGTTGCAATCAAGCTAGAAGCGGCCCGGGCAGTAATTCGCAACCGAACTGCGAGCCGTGGCAAGTCAGTGATCGAACCGCTCCACTGCGCGGTGCAGATCCTGTGCCGTCTGCGCCAGCAGCTGCGACCGGTTGGCGATCGCAACGCTTTCGCCGCTGGTCTCTGCAGCAACCGCGCTCAGGCGCGCCACCGCTGCAGCCACCGAATGCGCAGCCTCGCGTTGCGTGCGCAGCGCTTCTTCGATACCGGCGATGTTGTCGTCCACCCGGCTGGCACGACGCAGGATCGCCTCGATCGCGCTACTCGCGCGCTCGGCATTGCTCAGGCCAGCTTCGACTTCCTGCACCGCGCGCGCCATGCGCTCGGTCACGTCATTCTTCACTTCGATGATCTCGCTCACCATGCGCGTGATATCGCCGGTAGCGCGGCTGGTCTGCTCAGAGAGTTTTCGCACCTCATCGGCCACCACGGCGAAACCGCGGCCGGCCTCACCGGCGCGCGCCGCTTCGATGGCCGCATTGAGTGCGAGCAGGTTGGTCTGCTCGGCCACCGTCTTGATCATCTGCACCACCTGGCCCACGGCATCGGACTTGGCGCCAAGCGTCTCGACCGAGGCAGATGCCGCCTCCACCGCCTCAGCCATGCGCCGCATCGCATCGGCCGCCTCGCTGATCACCGCGCCGCCGTCGCGCGCCGCTTCACGCGAGCGCACCGCCGCGTTGGCGGCCTCCGCTGCACGTTCGGAGATCGTGCCGACGGTCTGTTCCATGTCGCTCGCAACGTTGCCGGCGCTCGCGCTGGCATCCGCCTGCGCCTGCACCCCGGCCGAAATCCGCGCGCTGGCGGCGGCCAGTTCGGTCGCCGCCTCAGCCAAGGCGCGTGCCGACGAGGCCGCCACACCCACGGTGCCACGCAGGTCGTCCTGCATCGCATGCATGGCGGCGATCATCGGGCTGCGGCTGATTTCCTTCTCGTCGAACTGGAAGTCCAGCTTGCCGGCCTTCACCGCCTTGGCGAACTCGGCGCCCACCTGCGCGCGCAGCAGCACGGTACGCAGCATGAAACCAAGGAAAGCCAGTACGCCGGTGACGACGAGCATGGCACCGAACTGGGCGGCGATCTGGCCGCTGCTGACCGCGTGCTGTGACGACCAGACCGCGTCGGCGCAGGCCCACAACACGGCGCCAAGCAGCACCGTCTTCTGATCGCAATAGCCGAGCAGGATCATCACCATCGCAACCGCTGCGAGCCGCGGCCACGCGGCGCCACCGCCCAGTTGCAGCAGCAGCACGGCCATGACGACGACGCTGGCCATGGCGATCAGGCGGGTTGGCGTCGCGCCCGGCGCCAGTCGGTGCGACACCGCCAGGGGCAGCAGCGCCACCAGCGAACCCACAATGGCCGTGGTCAGCGCTCCACCGCCCAAACCTATCGCCACCGCCACCAGCCCGCCGAGGCCGACCAGACCCAGCACGAGCTTGTCGGTAACCGAGCGCGCCGCAAAGAACACCCCATCGCGCGACTGAGATAGCCGCATGATCATCGTCGTCATGAAACCTCCGTGCAGATCGAATACCGTACAAGCACGGTTATCGGCTGAGAACGCTGCAACCTAAGGCGCAACACTGCAATCGGCCTGCAATGCCGGGCGGCGAAGATCACTACCCCGCTTCCTGTATTCCGAAAGGCGCGCCATGCCGACCACGGTCGCCGACAAGACTTCACTGCACCTCGCCAATCTGTACACCGAACTCGAAGCCCTGCGGGCGGACATCGCCGACGAGGGCGAAGGCCTGGTCGACCAGTGGGCCAGCTGGATCCGGCGCGCCGACTTCGCGCCCTCGGCACGCAACCTGGCCTGCTACCTTGCGCTGCGGCGGCGCGACCTGTGTGCGCTGCAGGAGGAACTGACCCGCTTTGGCCTTTCATCGCTGGGGAGAAGCGAGTCGCGCACGCTCGAATCGCTTGCCGCCACGACCGCCCTGGTGGCCCGCGCAGCCGGCGTGCCCGAAGCGCGCCAGCCCGCCCTGCCCGCGCGTGGCGATTTCATTGCCGGCAACCGCCGCCTCGAAGAAGAATGTCTGCGGGTCTTTGGCGTGCCGAGCCCACAGCGGCGCACACGCATCATGGTGACCTTGCCCGACGCTGCGGCGGACGACAGCGAACTGCTGCGCGGCCTGCTGCAACGTGGCGTCGAACTGGTTCGCATCAACTGCGCACACGGCGACGAGGCAAACTGGGCGGCCATGATCGACCGCCTACGCGCCACCGAACGCGAACTCGGCCTGCCGCCGCGTACGCGCGTACTGATGGATCTCGCGGGGCCAAAGCTGCGCACCACCGTTTTTGCCGGGGCCAGCGACAAGCCGCGCTTCGGTGTTGGCGACAGCTTCTGGCTCGCGCGCGCGCCGTCCGACGTGCCCACGGGCGAACGGGCGATCGGCTGCAGCCTGCCCGAGGTCATCGGCCAGCTCGCGCACGGCGACCCGGTTTGGGTGGACGACGGTGAACTCGGTGGTCAAGTCACCGAACGGCGCCACGGCGCGGTTCGGGTGCAGATCACCCATGCACCAAGCGATGGCAAACGCCTGAAGGCGGACAAGGGGCTCAACTTCCCCGCCTCCGAACTCGCGGTGCCGGCGCTCACCGAGGCTGACCTGGCCGCACTGCCCTTCGTCGCACGCCACGCGGATATCGTCGGCTATTCCTTCGTGCAGGGCGCCGACGATGTCGCGCGCCTGCAATCGGCGCTGGAGTCCGCCGGCCGGCGGGGCGCGCAGGCGCCGGCCTTGCTGATGAAGATCGAGACACGGCGCGCGGTGCGCAACCTGCCAGAAATCATCGTTGCAGCCGCCGGTCGCAACCCGACCGCAGTCATGATCGCGCGTGGCGACCTCGCGGTCGAACTGGGCTACCAACGCTTGGCCGAGATTCAGGAAGAGATTCTGTGGCTCTGCGAAGCCGCTTCTGTGCCGGTGGTGTGGGCGACCCAGGTGCTCGAATCGCTCGCCAAGCGCGGGCAACCTTCGCGCGGCGAAATCACCGACGCAGCGATGGGCGTACGCGCCGAATGCGTGATGCTAAACAAGGGGCCTTACATCCTCGACGCGGTCGATCTGCTCGCCGACGTGTTGCAACGCATGGAGGCCCACCAGCGCAAGAAAACTGCGCGGCTGAGAGCTCTGCAGTCTTGGCAGGCCTTGTTTTGATCTAGTCCTGAGCGCAGGCGGCGCGCGCCGCCTGCGCACGACTTCATTGATGATCGTGCGAAAGACCTGTTATTCAAACGCCGCATCGGGCCGATGGCTTTGCGCCAGAGCCTCGTAACGCCGGCCTTGTTCGCGCTCGCGCGACGGATCAACGGGCTTGGCGCCGGCTTCCGCCTTGAGCCGCCCGATCGCTTCGGTCACCTCGAAGCGACCGGCCAGCAAGCCGATCAGCCGTTCATCGATCTCATCGATCCGGTCGCGCAGGGCTAGAAGCTCGGGTTAAGTCATCAGGAAGGCACGTCTGCGGAACCGATTAGCCCACCGCCGCGAGGCGCGCGCTGACTTCGTCCGCCGTCAGCGGTTGGGAGAAGAGGTAGCCCTGGAAGCTGTCGCACGCCAGCGCGGTCAGCGCGATGCGGGTGCCTTCGTCCTGCACGCCCTCGGCGACCACCGCCAGACCCAGACCACGCGCAAGGCTTACGATCGAGGCGACCACCGTCGCGGCGCGGGTGCTGCGCACCATCTCCTCGACCAGGCTGCGGTCGAGCTTGAGGATGTCGAGCGGCATCCGCGCGAGCATCGCCAGGTTCGAATACCCCATGCCGAAGTCATCCAGCGAGATTCGGATACCGGCATCCTTGAGCCGGCCGAGTACGCGCGCGACACCCTCGGGGTCTTCGATCAGCAGCGATTCGGTGATCTCGACCTCCAGCGCGTCGGGGGGCAGCCCGCTTGCCTTGAGCGCATGCTCGATCGCAGGCAGCAGTTCGACATCTCGGATCTGGCGCGCCGACACGTTCACCGCCACGCGCAGGCTGTGGTGCCCAATCGCACGCCAGCTGGCAAGCTGCATGCAGGCATGCTCAAGCACCCAACGACCGATAGGCACGATCTCGCCGGTGTCTTCAGCGATCGGGATAAAGCGCGAGGGCGGCACCCAGCCAAGCTTCGGGTGGCGCCAGCGCAGCAGCGCCTCCAGCGCCACGACGAGGCCATTACGTGCAGCGACGCGCGGCTCGAAACGCAGTTCGAACTCACCTCGCTCGGTCGCGTGACGCAGTGACTTCTCCAGCGCAAGCCGTTCGTGCGCGGCCTCGGCGAGCGAGACATCAAACAGCGCATGGCCACCGCGGCCCGACTGCTTGACCGCGTACATCGCCATATCGGCACAGGCGATCAGTTGCTCCGGCTCATTACCGTCCTCCGGATGCAGGCTCGCGCCGATACTGCAATCCAGATAGAACTGCTCGCCGCTGACCGCGAAAGGCTGCTCAAAGCAACGCCGCACGCGCGCCACCGCCAGCGCCAGCTCACGATCGGCCAGCCCGCGGCCGGCGCCGACCGGCGCTTCGAGCGGCATCACGGCGACGAACTCATCGCCACCGTATCGCGAGAGCAGGCCGCCATCGCCGCAGGCTTGCGCCAGCCGCTGCGCGACGTCGCACAGCACGCTGTCGCCCGCCGTATGGCCGAGCGAATCGTTGATCTGCTTGAAACGGTCCACGTCGATGAAGATCACCGCGACATGCTCGCCGCCCGCCGCGGCATGCAGCATCTCGCCAAGGAAGGAGATCAGCGCACGCCGGTTGGGGCAGCGGGTAAGCGGATCGCGTTCGGCGAGAAAGCGCACCTGACGCTCGATTTCCTCCCGCCGGCTGATCTCGCGCTCCAGCCGCTGCACGGTTTCGGACAGTTCCCGCGTGCGCTCGGCAACACGGGCTTCCAGTTCGGCCTTGTCGGCACGGGTGTCTTCCAGCGAACGCACCGCCTGCATGTAGCGCAGGTTCTGCGAGCTGGTACGTTCGAGCTGAGTCAGCCGCGCGGTCAGCAGCTCACGATGCGTCGCGAGCGCCGCCGTCGTGTCGCCGATCCGCTCATAGTATTTGTGCAGCTGATCGAGGCAGGCCACATGGCAATCCAGCAACGCATGCTTCTGAGCCGCCGCCAGCGCGCGATCCATGTGGGCATCGAAGCTTGCGCTGTCACTGATTTCGGCGGCAATCGTCGCGAGGTGGTAGTGGCTCCACGCCTCGATGATCGGCTCGCCCATCGCTTCGCCCAATTCGAGCGCGTCCTCGATCGCGTCACGCGCGGCGTCCAGCGTGCCGCGCAACTGGTGGATCACCCCCAACTGGCCGAGGGCAAGGGCGCCGAGGCGATTGGCGCCCTCGCGGCGACTGATCTCGAGCGCTTCGACCAGCGCTTCACGCGCCTCCTCATGGCGGCCGAGCGCGATCAGCGGCGTGGCGCGGTTGTAGAGCGCGTAGCCCAACTCGATGGCGTGCTGCGGGCAGCGCAGGCGGTAGATGCGCTCGGCGCGCTCGGCCAGGAGGAGGCCCTCGGTGCGAAGA
>JAJZLD010000179.1 GCA_021803785.1 Pseudomonadota bacterium
CGACACGATGACGTTGCCCGGCGCGGCGATGAAGGCAGCGCGGATGCGGCGCCCTTCTTCGGTACGCACCGGAATGTTCTGCAGATTGGGCTCTGAGCTGGAAATGCGCCCCGTGACCGCACCGGCCTGCGAGAAGCTGGTATGCACCCGGCCGGTGTTCGGGTTCACCGAGCGCGGCAGTTTGTCGGTGTAGGTGCTCTTGAGCTTCGCCATGCTGCGGTATTCGAGCAGCAGTTTGGGCAGCGGATAGTCGAGCGCCAGCTGTTGCAGCACTTCTTCGTCGGTCGAAGGCTGGCCACCCGGGGTTTTCTTCAACACCGGCAGCTTCTCGCGTTCGAACAGGATCTCCTGGATCTGCTTGGGGCTGTTGAGGTTGAAAGGCTGCTTGGCGAGCGCGTGGGCTTCGGCCTCCAGCTCCATCATGCGGCGGCCGAGCGTGTCGGATTGACGCAGCAGCAGGTCGCGGTCGATCAACACACCGTTGCGCTCCATCGCCCACAGCACTTCCATCGCCGGCATCTCGACCTCGCGGTAGAGCTTGGCCAGCGCCGCGTCGCTGGTAACGCGCGGCAACAGCACGTTGTGCACCCGCAGCGTGGCGTCGGCGTCTTCGGCGGCGTATTCGGTCGCCCGCGCGATCGCAACTTCGTGGAAGCCGATCTGGTTGGCGCCCTTGCCGCAGACATCGGTGTAACTCAGCGTATCGAGCATGCCCGCGTGGCGCTTGGCGAGCTGGTCGAGGTCGTGACCCTTGTCGCTCTCCACCACGAAGGATTCGAGCAGCGTGTCGTGCTCGACACCCGCCAAGCGGATGCCGTGGTTGGCCAGCACATGCATGTCGTACTTCAGGTTCTGGCCAAGCTTGCGGTGCGCGTCGGATTCGAACCAGCCGCGCAGCTTCGCGAGCACCTCGTCAAGCGGCAGTTGGGCCGGCGCATCGGGATAGCGGTGCGTCAGGGGCAGGTAGGCCGCCTCGCCCGCCTTCACGCTGAAGCTCATGCCGACGAGGCGCGCGAGCATCGGGTCGAGATTGTCGGTTTCGGTATCGAAAGCCGTAAGCGGTGCGGCACTGATCTTCGCCAACCAGGCGTCGAAGGTCGTCCAGTCGAGAATGGTGACGTAGCGGGCGCGATGCGCGCCGGCGTCATCCAGCAGCGACGCCTGTGCCGGCACAGCGGCGATTTCGCTATTTGCCTGTGCAGGGGACGGGCTTGCTGCCGTCGGGGCTTCGCCGCCCAGCGCAGCGCGCACCTCCTTCAGCCAGGTGCGGAACTGCAGGCGCTCGAACCATTCGGCCAGCGTCTCGTTCTGACTGATGCCGAATTGGAGCTGATCGAGCGTCACTGGCAGATCGCAATCGGTTTCGATCGTGACGAGTTTGCGGCCCAGCGGCAGGAAGTCCAGGTGCTTGCGCAGGTTATCGCCGACCACGCCACCGATCACCCAGTCCTCCTTCTTGCCTTTGGCAACTTTCTGCTGCGCGGCAGCGATCACGCCATCGAGCGAGTCGAATTCAGACAACCATTTCACCGCGGTCTTCGGGCCACACTTCTCGACCCCCGGCACGTTATCGACAGCATCGCCGACCAGCGCGAGGTAGTCGATGATGCGCGTCGGCGGCACGCCAAACTTGGCGAGTACGCCAGCTTCGTCGAGCACCTCGTTGCTCATGGTGTTGACCAGCTTCACACGCGGCGTAACAAGCTGCGCCATGTCCTTGTCGCCGGTCGAGATCACCACGTCGTAGCCGGCCGCTTCGCCGCGCCGCGCGAGCGTGCCGATCACGTCATCGGCCTCGATGCCCTCGACCATCACGACGGGCCAGCCCATCGCCTGCACGCAGGCGTGGATCGGTTCGATCTGTAGCCGCAGGTCGTCCGGCATCGGCGGGCGGTGCGCCTTGTAGCCGGGGTAGAGGTCTTCGCGGAAGGTCTTGCCCTTGGCATCAAAGACACAGGCAAGCCGGTCTGCCTTGTAGTCGCCCAACAGCCGGCGTAGCATGTTCAGCACCCCGAACACCGCGCCAGTAGGCTCTCCGCGAGCATTTCGCATGTCCGGCATGGCATGGAATGCGCGGTACAGATAAGAGGATCCGTCGACCAGCAGAAGCGTCGGCATGGGTATTCAACCGGTGAGCGCGGCAGGTGTCGTGCCAGTACCGGCACCACATCGATCCTGCGACGAAAGACAAGAATGAGCGCGAAAGAGAAACTCCCGCCCGTAACCACCGCAACGCCCGGCACACACAGCCAGATGGCGCGCGAGGCATGGCGGATCTTTGGAATTATGGCAGAGTTCGTCGAGGCGACTGAGCGTCTTGCACCGATCCGCCCGGCTGTCAGCATCTTCGGCAGCGCCCGCACGAAGCCAGACGATCCTTACTATGAAAAAGCCGAGAAGATCGCGCGCCTGCTCTCCGATTCCGGCTTCTCGGTCATCTCAGGCGGCGGCCCCGGCATCATGGAGGCGGCCAACAAGGGTGCCTACTTCGGCAAATCCCCCTCGGTCGGTCTCAACATCCAGTTACCGATGGAGCAGCACGGCAACCCCTATCAGGACATCTCGCAAACCTTCCACCACTTCTTCGCGCGCAAGTACATGTTCGTGAAGTGCGCCAGCGCGTATGTGGTGATGCCCGGCGGCTTCGGCACGCTGGACGAGCTGATGGAAGCGCTGACGCTGATCCAGACCGGCAAGAGCCGGCGGATCCCGGTGATCCTGGTGCACTCGCCGTTCTGGAAAGGTCTGGTCGATTGGTTCCGCGAGCGCCTGGTGGCCGAGAAAATGATTAACCCGGAAGACCTCGATCTGATCCAGGTGATCGACTCGCCCGAAGATGTGGTCGAGGCAATCTTCAAACACTACGAGCATCGCGGATTCGAGCCGCTACCCGGCGAACACGAGCTGATGCTCAACCTGTAAGAGGCGCACCATGCCCCACACACTCCGCAAGCTGTTCGTGATCGCGATGCTCGCCGCAGCACCGGTGGTCGCGCAGGACAAGCCGCCCAAACTCGAACCGATCCCCGAGCCGCCACCGCCGCCGGCTGGCGTCGTCGATACCGACGAAGCGCCGGAAGTCACGGTATCAACCCGTGGCGAGGACAAGATCGAGGAATACCGCATCAAGGGGCGGCTCTACATGATCAAGGTGACGCCCAAGGTCGGCAAACCCTACTACCTCGTCGACCACAAGGGTGACGGCGTTTTCGCGCGTGCCGACGACAACGAGCGCAGCCTGTCGGTCCCGATGTGGCTGATCAAGTCCTGGTAACTGGCCGGGCGGCAGCTCGCAGCCGCCCGCGTTGAAACGATGTCCGTCTTCACTCCCGTCACTCCGGAACAGATGCACGACTGGCTCGCAGGCTATGCCGTCGGCCGCTTGGCTGAGCTGCGGGGCATTGAAGCCGGCGTGCAGAACAGCAACTTCTTCGTCACAACCACGCTTGGCCGCTATGTGCTGACGCTGTTCGAAAGCGTGCCGCGCGCCGAACTGCCGTACTACCTGCACCTGATGGCGCACCTTGCACGGCATGGCCTGCCGGTGCCGGCGCCAATCGCCAACCGTGACAACGACTACCTCGGCACCCTCGCCGGCCGCCCGGCCGTGATGGTGACGCGCCTTGCCGGCCGCTCAGAGATGGCGCCCAGCGTGGCGCAGTGCGAACGGCTCGGGGCGATGCTCGCCGGGCTGCATCTGGCCGGCATGTCCTACGGCCGCCGGCAGGACAACTCGCGCGGGCCGGCCTGGCGCGAGCGTGCGGCGGCGGCGGTCTTGCCGCAACTCGCACCGGGCGACCGCGCCCTGCTGGAAGCCGAACTGATCGTGCAGCGCGGGCTCGATGAACTCGACCTGCCGGTCGGCACGATCCACGCAGATCTATTCCGCGACAACGTGTTGTGGGATGGCGAGCATGTTGGCGGCGTGATCGACTTCTATTTCGCCTGTACCGACGCGCTGCTGTTCGACGTGGCCGTCACCCTCAACGACTGGTGCGGCCGGGCAGACGGCACGCTGGACCCGGCGCGCGCCAACGCCTTCCTGCTCGCCTACCATGCCGACCGCCCCTTCACCCGTGCCGAACGCGAAGCCTGGCCGGCGATGCTGCGGCGTGCCGCGCTGCGCTTCTGGCTCTCGCGGCTGGAAGATTTCCACCGCCCGCGCGAAGGCGAAATGGTGCTGGTGAAGAACCCGGATGAATTCCGCGAGATCCTGCGCACACGCATCGCCCAACCGGGTGCGGTGCGCCTGCCGTGAGCGGCTGCCGCAGGCCGCCAGCCCGGAAAGCCACGCGTATTTGGTAGCATCCGCATCCCGCCGCCCCGATCGCACGACCGACCCGCCATGCATGCTCATAACCTTCCCACCCCGGCCCAAGTCCCGGCCAGCAGCGCGCTGAGCTGGCTCCGCGAAGGCTGGCGCCTGTTTATGGCGCATCCGGCCGTGTGGTCCGTGATGGGCGCTGCGACCTTCCTGGTGCTCGCAATCGCCGTTTGGCTGCCGCTCATCGGCCGCGTGCTCGCAATGGTGGTGCTACAGGTGCTGGCAGGCGGCATGGTCGCCGCGGCCCACCATTCGCGCGAAACCGGCACGCTGAAGATCAACGAGCTGTGGGACGGCCTGCGCAAGCATGCGGCCAATCTGGCGATGATCGGGGTGCTGCAGGGCATCGCGCTGACCGCAGCCGGCATCCTGACCTTCATCACCAGCCTGGTCCTTGCGCTGCTGCTCGACATCACCGGCCTGGCCGGCTTCGACTGGATCACGCTGGCGCTCAGTTGGGTCGCGGACATCTTCGTATCCTTCGTCGTCGTGATGGGGATGCTGCTGGCGCTGTGGTTCGCCCCGCCACTGGTGATGCTCAACCGCGCCTCGCCCTTCGATGCGATGCGCCTGTCGTTCCGCGCCGCCTTGCACAACACCGGCGCAAGCGCACTGGTCGGCGCTGTGCTGGTGCTCGGCGTGCCGCTGGCGATCACGGCAAGTTTCGGTTTCGGCATCGTGGTCGTGATTCCGCTCGTCGCCACGACGATCTACGCCTCCTGGCGCGACGTGTTCGCCAGCACCGGCGCGGAGGCCTGAGATGCAGGCGCACAAGCTGCCCGCCTCGCATGGCTGGGCCTGGGTCAAGGCCGGTTTCGCGCTATACCGGCGCAATCCGTTCGCACTGGCGGCCAACGTGATGCTGATGTGGCTGGTGCTGATGTTCGCCGGCATGCTGCTGGTGCCACTGCTGGTCACGGTGCTGCCCGAATCGGTTGCGCCGTGGATCGCGCAGGCCCCGCTCGCGCTGCTGCTGCCGGCCTTGTCGGTCGGCGTATTCAACGTCTGCCGCATGATCGAGCAAGGCGATCCGGTGCTCCCGTTTTCGCTGTTCTCGGGCTTTCAGCGCAATCTGCGCGAGCTGGTGGTGCTCGGCCTGATCTACTACGTCGGCAGCCTGCTTGCGCTGGCGATCACCACCGCATGGGACGGCGGCATGCTGATCGACGTGATGCAGGGCCGCCGCAAGCTCGACGACCCGGCGCTCGATGCCGATGCCCTGATGCGCTCCGCACTGATGCTGATGGGGCTGACGATGCCGGTGATGATGGCAAACTGGTTCGCGCCACTGCTGACCGCCTGGCGCAAGGTGCCACCGGTCAAGGCCGCGTTCTTCAGCTTCATCGCGTTCTGGCGCAACTTCGCGGCGTTCTTCGTTTTCGGGCTCGCCGTTGCGCTGGTGCTGTGGCTGATCCCCGGCGTGATTGGCGCCGTGCTCGCGATGGCCTCGCCGTCGCTCGGCGCTTCGATCGCGATGATGTTGCCGATGCTGCTGATCCCCGGCCTGTACGGGGCGTTCTACGTCAACGCGCTGGAAGTCTTCCCGGGTCTGCAGGATGGTCCGCTCGCCTGAGCTCGCGCCGCTCGGCATCCTCGGCGGCACCTTCGACCCGATCCACTTCGGCCACCTGAGGCTTGCCGAAGAGGCTCGCCAGCAGCTGGGGCTCGCCCGCGTACGCCTGATTCCGGCTGGCCGCCCCGCCCACCGCGGCACGCCCGGCGCGCGAGCGGAACAACGCCTGGCGATGACGCAGCTGGCAGCCGCCGGCAACGCTGCGCTGGAAGTCGATGCCGCGGAGGTCCTCAGCAACGCACCGAGCTACACCGTACCGACACTGGAACGCCTGCGCCGTGAGCTGGGCGCGCAACAACCGCTTGTGTTGCTGCTGGGGGCTGACGCCTTCGCCGGCCTGCCGAGCTGGCATCGCTGGCGCAGCCTGTTCGAGCTTGCCCACATTGCCGTCGCCACACGGCCCGGGCATTCGCTCGACACCCACGCGCTGCCGCCCGAGCTGGCGGCCGTGTGCGACGAACGAAGCACCGATGCAAGCGCGCTGGCGACGTCGCCAGCCGGCTGCATCCTGCGTTTCCCGATCACCCCGCTCGACATTTCAGCCACCGCCATCCGCAGCGCCTGCGCACGCCTAGAGAGCCCGCGCTATCTGTTGCCGGATGGGGTTGTCGACTATATTGCCCAGCACCGCCTCTATCGCGAGGCGCCCTGCGAACCGGAGGAAGAACCGTCCTGATGAATATCGCCAAGCTTGAAAAAGTGGTCGTCGACGCCCTTGAAGACATCAAGGCCAAAGATATCGACGTCATCGACACCACCCGCCTCACCTCGCTGTTTGACCGCATCGTGATCGCGAGTGGCGACTCCAACCGCCAGACCAAGGCGCTCGCCCGCCATGTGCAGGACAAGGTCCGCGAAGCCGGTGGCGAAGTGATCAGCGTCGAAGGCGAACAGACCGGCGAATGGGTGCTGGTAGACCTCGGCGACATCGTGGTGCACGTGATGCAGCCTGCCGTGCGCAGGCGCTGCG
>JAJZLD010000180.1 GCA_021803785.1 Pseudomonadota bacterium
TGCCGGGCGACCAGCTGTTCGGGCCGATCTTCATCGCGAGCTTGCCGGTGGTGCCGGTGATGATTGCGGCGTAGAGGCCGGTGGTGGCCTGCTGGATCGAGACGGCCGAGGTCGAGGTGATACCGGCCGCCTTGCGTGCATCGATCAGCGCCTTGATGTCAGCCTTGAGGCCCCAGTTGTAGACGTGCGGGTAGTACACCGTCGGGATGCCCGGGTGGGTCAGGATGTACGCGTAGCCCTGCATCACCTTGTCGCACGGCACCGGCCAGTGGTTCTGGCCAACTGAGCACGATTCCGACGGGCCGGTATCGTGGTTGTCGACGAAGGTGATCATCTTCATTGGCCACCAGCCGATGCCGCCGGCCGGCTTGCCGCTGCTGTCCTTGAGGCGGTAGTACTCGTTCGCCGAGAGTGCCTGGTTCAGCAGGCCCTTGGTCGTGAAGTCGAATGCGCCGCACTTGCCGCTCGAACCGTCGACGTAGTTCATCAGCAGTTGGCGATGGGCATCGACGTTGTTGTAGTCGAGGTTGGTCCACACTTCGCCGACGCAGAAGTCTGCCGCCATTGCATCCTGGTACATGCCGGCGTAGCTGGCGCCGTAGCCCTTCGAATAGTCGAAGCGGATGCCAGTGAAGCCGGCACCTTTGAGGCGCGACGACAGCCAGGTCTTGATGTCGTTCTGGACGAAGGTCTGCGTATGGTCGATATCGCGTGCGGCGGAGTAGCCGTCACCAGTGTCGGCATTGCCGCACTTGCCGCTCCACTCGTCGTTGTTGACGACAGCGCGGCAATCCCAGGTTGGGTTGGTGAAATCGGCCCACCCTGCAGTGCCGACACGATGGTTGATCACCACGTCGACAACGCTCTTGATGCCCTGTGCGTTCAACGCCGAAGTCGCTGCGGTCAGCGCGGTCTCGCTGCCGTAGCTGGAGTTCAGCACGTTGAGTTGCCGCGGCAGATAGCCCTGCGTGGATGCCGCGTCCGAAGGCGGCGGGAACCAGACATGGGTGATCCCCAGCGCCTTCAAGTCGGCAGCCTTCGACTGCAGATCGGCATACCAGCTGCCGTTGGCGGAATTCCAGTGGAAACCCTGAAACAGGATCGCCGAGCTGGCCTTGTTCTGTTCGGTGGCGGCCTGTGCGGAGGAAAGGCAGGCCACTGCACTGCTGACTGCAAGCGCCGTGAGGGCGACGCGGTGATGCACCTTCATGGGTAAGTCTCCTTCGTGTGTGACAAGAGCCCGAACGTCATGCGTCTTGCGCGAGGCACAAGGTGCCGTGGGCGCGCGGCGGACGCTGACGTCGGCCTGGTACTGGGCTGCGCGACATTGGCGCAGCCTCGTTCATGCAAATCTCAATGGCCCGGGCAGGGCAGACGCTACACCCGGGCCGCGCCGCTTACTGCTTCCAGACGGCGTAGTTGGTGCCGGAGGTCAGCAGCGTCCAGCCCGTGCCGGGCGACCAGCTGTTCGGGCCGATCTTCATCGCGAGCTTGCCGGTGGTGCCGGTGATGATTGCGGCGTAGAGGCCGGTGGTGGCCTGCTGGATCGCGACAGCCGAGGTCGAGGTGATACCGGCCGCCTTGCGTGCATTAATCAGCGACTTGATGCCGGCGCGCAGGTTCCAGTTGTAGACGTGCGGGTAGTAGACCGTCGGGATGCCCGGGTGGGTCAGGATGTAGGCGTAACCCTGCATCACCGAACCGGCCGGAACCGGCCACAGGTTCTGCCCGGTGCTGCTGGTCTCCGACGGGCCGGTGTCGTGGTTGTCAACGAAAGTCACCGACATCTGGCCCCACCAGCCGATTGCACCGGCCGGCTTACCGGCACTGTCTTTCAGGCGCCAGTAATCATTGTTGTTGAGCACCTGCACCAGCAGGCCGTGGGTGGTGAAGTCGAACGCCGCGCAGGTGTTGCCGGTGCCGTTGATGTAGTTCATCAACACTTGGCGATGCGCGTCGACGTTGTTCAGATCAAGGTTGGTCCACACTTCGCCAACGCAGAAGTCGGGCGCGAAGGCGTCGTGATAGAGCTTGGCGTAGCTGGGGGCGTAGCCTTTCGAGTAGTCATAGCGAATACCGGTGAAGCCGTCGGCCTTCAGCTTGGCCATCCAGGTCTTGATGTCGGCCTGCACAAAGCTCTGGCTGTGGTCCAGATCGCGGGCAGAGCCATAGCCGTCACCCGAATCGGCGTTCCCGCACTTGCCGCTCCACTCGTCGTTGTTGACCACCGCGCGGCAATCCCAGGTGGGGTTCGTGAAGTCGGCCCAGTTCGTCGTACCGACACGATGGTTGATCACGATGTCGGCGATCGACTGGATGCCCTGGCCTTTCAGCGCACTCACTGCGTTCTTCAGGTCGGTCTCGGTGCCGTACTTGTTGCTCAGGATGTTGAGCTGGCGCGGCAGGTAGCCGTTGGCGTCAGCCGAGTCCGATGCCGGCGGGAACCAGACGTGGGTGATGCCCAGGTCCTTGAGGTCGGCAGCCTTGCTGCCGAGCGTCTGCAGCCAGTTCGGGCCGGTGTAGTTGGGGGAGTTCCAGTGAAAGCCTTGCAGCAGGATTGCTTTGCTGGCGCCAGCCTGTTGGGTTGCGGCGCTGGCCGAAGCGGTAGCGAACGCACCGGCGAGCGCGAGCGCAACACCCAGTACGCGGAATTGCTGTTGCATCCAAATCTCCTTTGGTTTCGATTGTTTTGACGGCAGCGGGCGGGCGTTGTCGCCTTGACCGCATGCACGCCTGTGGATTCGGGCTGTGCGGCATTGGCACAACCTCGTCATGCAACACTGCGGGCGAACCAAATCGCCTGCAGTGGGTCGGTTATTCAGGGTGTCGGTTTGGTGGCGGTGTGTGGCCCGGAATGGGCGGTCACGGCCGAGCTGCACGGTTGCAGCAAGACGCTGATGGCGGGTGGGCTGATTCGACGGCCCATGGATGGCCGACTGCGTCGCGCGGTAACGCTCAAGCAACATTGATGACACTCCGACGTGTTGCCGGCCCTGTCTGGTATCCGCACTCACGTCGCGCAGCCGGGCTCTTCGAGCCTGACCCGTGTGTGCAAACAGGGCATCGGGTGACAGCCCTCATGGGAGCCGTCCTTATGATCTCATTAGTAAATATTGTAAATCCGAAAAAAGCAAGTAAATTCCCGTGTCATATCCAGCTGTTTGAGGCGGCTTGGTTTGACAGGGCCGGTGTGCCCGCGCCTTTAAGGCGGCTAAAATCCGCCCTGGCTGTCCGTCGTTTGTCGCGCTAACGGAGACGCATGACCCTTATTTTCATGGCCCTGCTGCCCTGGTGTGCTGCACTGCTGGTGTCGCGTCTGCGTAACGGTGGCGCCGCCTTTGCACTGGCAGCTTCGTCCGCTGTGGCGCTGCTGGCCCTCTTGGCAAAGACAGCTGCGGGGGTGCTTGCCGGCGCCCCGCTCAAGGTGGCCATCGAGTGGCTGCCCGCACTGGGCGTATCGGCGACCTTGCGGCTCGACGCCCTGGCATGGCTTTTCGCAGCGCTGGTGTGCGGCATCGGCGCGCTGGTCATGCTCTACGCCCGCTACTACCTTGCCGGTGACACACGCCTGCCGCGGTTCTTTGCGTTGCTGTGCGCGTTCATGGGGGCGATGCTGGGCGTCGTCCTTGCAGGCGACCTTGTGTTGCTGGCGTTGTTTTGGGAACTGACCAGCGTAGCGTCGTTCCTGTTGATTGCCTTCAATGCGCCCGATCGCGGTGCGGTCCGGGGCGCGCGAGTTTCCCTTTCGGTTACGGCGCTTGGCGGCGTGGCGTTGATGGCCGGCGTCGTGCTGATCGGGCGTGTGGTCGGCAGCTACGACCTCGACATCGTGCTGCGCAGCGGCGAGCTGTTACGGGCCGATTCTGCCTATCCGTGGATCCTCACCTGTGTGCTACTGGCCGCATTCACCAAATCGGCGCAGTTTCCGTTCCAGTTCTGGCTGGCGCGCGCGATGGCGGCGCCGACGCCAGTCTCGGCTTATCTGCATTCGGCCACGCTCGTAAAGGCCGGTATCTTCCTGCTCTTGCGCCTCTATCCGGCGCTGGCCGGCACGGAGGCTTGGTTCTTCGCCGTGAGTACGGTTGGCGCGATCACCTTGCTGCTGGGCGGCGTGGCTGCTGTCTTCCAGCATGACCTGAAGGGTCTGCTGGCGTATTCGACGATCAGTCATCTTGGGCTCATCACCTTGTTGATTGGTTTTTCGGCGGATACGGCAATCGTTGCGGCGGTATTCCATGTGATCAACCACGCGACCTTCAAGGCCTCGCTGTTCATGGCCGCAGGCATCGTCGATCACGAATGTGGCACGCGCGATCTGCGCAAAGTGAACGGCCTCTGGCGCTACATGCCGCTTACCGGCTCGCTGGCCATTGTCGCTGCGGCTGCCATGGCGGGCGTGCCTCTGCTCAACGGTTTCCTCTCCAAGGAGATGTTCTTTGGCGAGGCGTTGGCACTGGAAGGGCATGACCCCGTTGCCTTCTTCGCGCCACTGGCGGCGCTGCTGGCGGGGGCTGCCGGGGTGGCCTACTCATCTCGCTTCATCCACGATGTTTTCTTCAACGGCGAGCCGGTCGGCCTGCCGCGCACGCCTCACGAACCGCCGCTCTGGATGGCGCTGCCGGTCGCCATCCTTGTGGTGATCTGCGTCGCAGTCGGGTTTATGCCGCAAACCATCCTTGGCCTGCCGCTGGCTGCCGCCGCACGGGCTGCGATTGGTGGCTCGCTTCCCGAGTACTCGCTTGCGCTGTGGCATGGTTTCAACGCACCCCTGGCGATGAGTGCGGTGGCGCTGATTGTGGGCGTCGCGATCTACGCGGGCTTGATGCGCGGGCGCTGGTTGCATGGCCAGGCTAACCCGACGCCGACCGGTTACCTTGCGTTTGAGTGCACCTTGCTGGCGTTTGCGCGCAGTGGGCGGATGCTGGTGCGGCAAATGCGGGGCGACCGCCTGCAGATGGCCATCCTGGCGTTCGCAGGGGTGCTCGCGGCAGCTTTGCCGCTGGTTTCAGGCGGTTTCGTTGCGCACTGGCCGTCTTTTTCCGGGGGCGCCGTGACAGGCGCGTGGATGATCTGGACGGTCGGCATCGTTTTCGCGGTCGCTTCGGTGAGTACCCGAGTGCGGCCGGTCACGGTATTGCTGTTCTTGGGGGCGGTGGGCCTGGCCGTTGCGATAGCCTTTGCGGGCTTGTCGGCCCCTGATCTGGCGTTGACTCAATTGTTCGTTGAAGTCGCGACGGTGCTCTTGCTGCTGCTGGCTCTCGAACGCTTGCCGATTGAGGCGCCAAGAGTGCGCCGACTCGCCGTGCGGATGCGCTACATCGCCTTGGCCGCGGCAGGTGGTGGTGGCGCTGGCTGGCTGGCGTGGGAAGCGATGCAGCGCAAGCCCGAGGTCATATCCGACTATCACCTGACGCACGCCGTGAGCGGGGCCGGTGGCACCAACGCGGTCAACGTGATCATCGTTGACTTCCGTGGCTTCGATACCCTGGGCGAGATCACCGTTCTGGCCGCAGCCGCGCTGATCGTGTGGGCCTTCCTGGCTCGCGAGCGGGCTGGCGTGCTGGGGCGTTTCCGCGGCTCATTCATGTTGCCGCTGGCAGTTCGGCTGCTCATGCCCTGCGTGGGCCTTGTCGCCGCCTACCTGTACCTGCGGGGCCACAACCTGCCTGGCGGTGGCTTTGTGGCCGGTTTGCTGTTGGCCATCGGCTTGGTGCTTGAGGCGCTTGCCCTCGGAACCTGGCGCTCGCCGCACGCACGGCCGGTGCGCTGGTTGGCATCCGGTCTGGCGATCGCGGGGCTCACCGGTGCGGCGAGTTTGCTGCTGGGCTATCCCTTCCTCACCAGCGCCTTTGGACACCCGGTCTTGCCTTGGGTGGGCGAGGTTCCGCTTGCGAGTGCGGCAGCCTTCGATCTGGGTGTCATGGCTGTGGTGGTCGGGGCCACGCTGATGTTGATCCTGGCCTTTGCCTTTGGTCGCAAGGAGTCCGCCCGATGACGCTTGAACTGATGCTTGCATCGGCAATCGCCGTGCTGGTCGCGTGCGCGCTGTATTGCCTGATGCGTGGCCGGGTGTTCGACATGATCGTGGGCATCACGCTGCTGTCCTACGGTGTGAACCTGTTCCTCTTTGCCATGGGGCGTCCGGCAGCCAACAAGCCGCCGATCGTACCGGCGCAGGGCGCCGCTACCCTGAGCGCGCATGTCGATCCGCTGCCGCAGGCTTTGGTGCTGACAGCCATCGTGATTGGGTTTGCGATGACCGCGTTGGTCGTGGCGCTCGCCATCAAACGCGTGCGGCCCAGCGCCGACGCGGCGGAGGGCTGAGCCGGTGGCGTTTCTTTTCAGCGCCCATCTCACGATCGCGCCGGTCGCGTTGCCGCTGTTGTCGGCGATTCTGACACTCGCGCTGCCGCGTTTTGGCCGCACCTTGAGCCTCCTTGGTGCGCTGGCAACGCTCGCTGCCGCCATGGCACTCGTCACCCAGGCGGCATCTGGCAACGATGCGGTCTATCTGCTGGGTAACTGGCAAGCGCCATTTGGCATTGCGTTGCTCGCGGATCGGCTGAGCGCATGGGCTGTGCTGGCTACAGCGTGGGTGCTCTTCGGTGTGCTGGTGTTCATCGTCGGGGGAGACCGGGACCGCGCCGCGTTTACACACCCCTTGTTCCATGTGCTGTGGATGGGCGTCAACGGAGCTTTCCTGACTGCTGATGTCTTCAACCTCTTCGTGTTTTTCGAGGTCATGCTTGTTGGGTCGTACGGCTTGGCCCTGCTGCGCGCCGGGGCCAGGCGCGTT